>NZ_JBHFNP010000315.1:0-65876 GCF_041929235.1 Microseira sp. BLCC-F43 | reverse complement strand
TCAATCTTTTTCTTCTTGGGGGGGGCGGCCCCCCCCCCCCCCCCAACATTCTTTTTTTTTTGTTGGGGGGTGGGGGGGGGCCCCCGCCTCTTGTTCAATTTAGTTATACTCACCTACTTAATAGGACTTACGCAAAGAAACCAGGTTTCTACGAAAAATCCTTGGGTTTGCAGCCAGAGATTGACTCTTCACCTTTGTTTTTAGCAACGCCCTTGCGTAAGTCCTGAATAATTAATCTGAAGCGGGAAAGGTGAGCAGCGCTCACCTTTCCACCTTTCTCGCTGCAACACCCATAGCTAGAAATGACGCCAAGACACGTTGAAACGGTGACGGGTCGAGATTTTTATTCAAGGTAATTAGGCGGATATCATATGACGCAAGACGAGAAAGGAAACCCGGTTTCTTCATCGTTCGCTTTCGCGAGTGCGTGGGCGTTAGCACAAACTCATGCGGTCGGCATATCTCGAGTTAACAAACCAACGATTTTTCGGATCGCCCTTAGTTTCTTGGCGTAAGGGTTTCTTCGTCGCTCTCTGGTTATACTCGACGGCGCGTTCTAATTTCAGTTTGGCTATAGCCGCTTCTGGGATCGCTTGCATCTGAATCACCGCTACCCCCTCTAAAGCGAGAACCGCGCTGCATAAATTTGGGGTCGTTAGCCGGGTGCCATTCTTGATTGCCCGAAATCACAGCCGCTTGAGCATTCCACCAGTCATCATAAGTTGCCCAAGGATACTGTTTTCTAAATTTGTCGTAGCTTTCTCTGGTATCGTCGTCGGCAAAAGCTAGCTCAAGATTCTCGAAAAAAGCCATAATCAAATCGCTCCTTGTACCAGCTAAAAAGTCAAGCCAGTCAATAGATAAAGAATTTGTACTGCTGGCTCTGATTGACTTTTGTTGTTCTATACTTCCAGTACAATCGCTCCAATAGCAATCGCCACCAGCCAAGAGAAGTAGTTAATGCTGGCTCAAAGTTAGAAAAAAACAATCAAACCCCTACCTATTGGCAGGGGTTTGAGTATAAATATTGTGCCGTCATTAACGTGGATTAGCACTCAGCAGCGGTTGAATTTGGGTCTTATAAGCAGTCTCGTCCAAACCATCGCCCACATTTGCCCTAGCCGGATCGAGGGCGCGTTCGATGGCGGCGATGCGATCGCGCGTAGCTGGATGGGTACTTAAAACCGTCGGCGGGGACGGTCTATCAAGTAATTTTTCCATAAATCCCACCATCGCCGATTGAGGGTAGCCCGCCTGTGCTAACGTCCGCAGTCCCGTTTGATCCGCTTCAAATTCGTCTTTGCGGCTGCGGGGACGGTTGAGCGCCAAATCTACCCCCAGATTCACCGCCGTACTGCGGTCTAATCCAGCTGCGGTAACAATACCTTGGGCGATCGCACTCTGACGCATTTGTTGCAGCAAGTGGCGGCGGGTGATATGACCGATTTCATGGGCTAAAACGCTTGCCAGCTGCGCCTCGTTGTCAGCCGTCCTCAGCAAACCAGTGGTAACGTAGACAAATCCGCCCGTCGTGGCGAAGGCATTAACATTGTCATCGCGCACCACCTGAAAAGTAAAGGGAAGATTGGGTCGATCGCTCACAGCTGCCAAGCGCTGACCAATTTCATCCACATAACTGGTAATCTGGGAATTGCGGTAAAGCCGAAACTGACGCCCCGCCATGCGCTCGTTCATTTGCTGCCCCAGCTGGACTTCCTGCTGAGGTGACATATTAGACAATTGGATAACTTGAATCCCCTGACGAATCAGATCCCGCCAAGGAATCTGCGCTTGGGTAGAATGGGGCGTCACCACCACCAGGGATAAAGCTACCGCAAAAGACAGCAATGGGTAAAACCAACGGCGACCCAGCCAGCGGGAAACAAAAGACAACGGGTTCAACATAGCAGCGTATGATGTGAGGAAAAATAGTACGGCAACAGATACCGCCGCCAACCAAGGGTAATCGGTAAAACCAATTTTTACCTTTCTCTCAAGCTAGACGCACTTGGATTGCTTTAGGTTGCGATTTTATAATTCCCATAGAAAGCTCGCTCGTCTCTCTCCCTCTCCCTCCAAGTCATGGTAGCCTGACACAAGAAACAACCTCTTGAGCTTCCTCCAGAATGAACCGGAACCACTTTTTATGAAAATTTTGGACTCTAAAGGCCGCTTATTCGGCAAAATGAGCATCCTAGACTTGGGTGCGGCTTTGGTAATTCTCCTCGTTGTGGTGGGGATCTTTTTCTTTCCAGGTACTTCGGGTTCCATCGCTCAAATCGGCGTCCCCACAAAACCGATTGAGGTAGACGTAGTTGTAAGAGGTTTGAGCATCCGCAATCCCCAAGAGCTAATTAAGGAATTCCAGACCAGAAAGAAAACGAATATTATTATCCGCAATCAACCCTACGGACAAGTTGAAATTAAATCGGTCAGAGAACTGCCCAGATCCGTACTCGTTCCCCAACCCGATGGTACTGTCAAAGCGCTTCCCGATCCGAGAAAAGACATTTTTAGCACCGATCTGCTGATTACTTTAGCCGGAAATGCCCGCATCACCGAAAATGGCCCCGTTCTCGGCAACAGTAAAATCAAAGTCGGTACCCCCGTAGAACTGGAAGGTTTGGAATATAACTTCAACGCCAGCGCCATCGACCTTCGGATTAAAAGCTGATTGAGCTAGTAACTCAAGTTGCTAGTTATCTCTCTTGGAGCGGCTAATGGCGTTCCCAGGCAAGAGCCGTGGTCACGAGGCTAATGGCGAGATTGGTAAAAATCCTATATTAGCAATTAGCAATTAGCAATTAGCAACGCCCTTGTTTATAACTAGCAACTTGCGTTAGTAGGTAGTAAAAAATATTACCTACTAACCCAGCCGCTGCAAAAATTTCCGAATTAAACCAATCGTCACCGCAGGTAGTTCTAACTGCGGCGTCAATCCTACATCTTCTAAGCGTTCAAAAAACTTGATAGCCTGTGGATTGAGGTTAGCTAAACGCTGTCCTACTTCTGGGCTGGTAAATTGGGATTTTCTGCCCCAAATAATCCCCGTCGGAACTGTTAGCTGGGGAACGTACAAAGACAAATCGAACGACAAGTCGCCCCGCACAAACGACAGCGCTGCGTATTCCGCATTTTTTTGCAGAGCAGATTCCAGGTAGGCGTCAACGATTTCCTCGTACACCCGGTTAGGATTGGCAAATTGACGTTGTTCTAAGAAGCTGCGAATGCCATTTTTGTTGGCGACTCCCGCAGTATAGAATAGTCGGTCGAGGATGGGGACGCCCGCTAGTTGGGCAAATAAGGTACTGGCATAATTGTCGCCAAAATCCGCAAGTCCCGATGGCGTGGTTAAGATTAGACACTTGAATAAATCTGGGTGCGCGATCGCCAAGCGGATGGTAAATGCCGCTGTGAGGGAAGATGCGATCGCTCTGACACCCCCGCTACAAGTCTGGGCGATCAACTCAGCAATCGTCGTCAGATAATCCTCAATCCGATAATTCCGCGCTGGATGGTTCGATCTGCCCCATCCAATCAAATCCGGTGCCACAATTCGATAATCTGCCGCAAAAGCTGGATACACCTTAGACCACTCGTAAGCAGAAGAACCGCCACCAAAACCATGCAGGAACACCAGGGTTTCTCGCTCTTGCTCCCTCGCTGCTGCATCCTCACTCACCCAAGGCGCGCTGGCGGCATTATAATACACCATTTCTCCCAGGGACGTCTTTACAGATCTCTGTTCAAAACCGGGCGGAGTAAACATGGACAAACCAGAACGCTATTTTTAGCATCCATGATAGTTGTTGCTGCTGTCTTCTGGCCTTGGGTTGATTTTTTCAGCCGCAGAGCGAGACGCGAACCCTGTAGATCGATCTAACGGATTCCCAGAATCACCACAAGCGCTCTCCTTAAAGCAGATATTAATGAAAGTCGATTTTTTTAAAGATTCCAGTAATTTTTTCTCTCCCTTAGCGCCCCCATCTCACGATACAACGACCGCGTGCCTTGCATTTTCGCCACTATTAGCTGGGTGATGGGTCTGACCCCTCACCGGGTTTTTTCGTGTTAATCTATGTGAAGTAAGCTAATTTATACTCAAGTAACCTTAAAGTCAAGCAATGCCATCGCCGAAAAGTTTGGCGATATTTAGCCGTTTGTAGTGTTTTTTTGCGTTGTAATTAAATGGGTAACACTTAATTCGCTTTTTAGAGTAATGTATAAATAACGTCGTATGAACGAGCAGATTGGTGGTAATCGGTATGGCATCGTGAGTTTAGCAGCACCCAAGCAGAGAAGGATGGATGAGCCAATGAACGTAGCAGACTTTGTTGCTTTTCCTTGCCGAAATCAAGCAACGATTCCATCCCATCTGCTTGTCAGTCCTACCCGCGTCCAGTTGAGTTTTGAAGAGCTAAAGTGTTTTGAAGTCGTAGATCGGCAGTTTCAACCCTGGGGAGTGACGTTCCGCAATTGCATCGCCATCCGTCCTTCTAACCCAGCTTTTCCGCCTCACTCCGGCACCACAGTGTTGATGGCTGCGCCCAAAAATGGTTGGCTGGAAGCCACTTTTCCCCATTGGGTTCGCTCGGTCAAAGCGTTTGTCACCAGTTCGCAGCGACTGGTTCTATCTGCTTATAACAGCGATAACCAGCAACTGGCTACTGTCGAAATTTCCGAACCCAATCTAGCTGGAACTGATTCCCCCATTCCTCCTAACAAGCAACTGCTGCTAGAAGCGCCCAACATCTACCGGATTACCTTCTGCGCGTTTGATGGTCAGTTCACCGTAGATGATTTAAGCTTCGAGTTCTAAGCTATTGTATTAACGTAGATATACGGGTTGGTGGTACTATAACGTGGCACAAGCTTCGTTTTGGTGGCAGGAAATTATTAACAGCACTCCAAGCTCGTCGCTACCAAAATTCAAAAGTAGATCTCTCAAATCGTTGTCGAGCCAAAGTTTTGGCAAACTGGGAATTTGGCTGTTGGGTTTGACGATGGCGACGCTGTTGTTATTTTGGCTCTGGAAGCTGTGGCTTGTGATGGGGGTAGGCGTGCTGGCAATGATATTCGTCTATCGTCTACAAGAGTGGGATTGGCAATTGTATTGGTTAAAGCTGCGCCAATTCCTCTGTGACCCAAACCGCCAGTTAACGATAGCAGTCGCGAGCGGCGGTTTGGCTAGTTTAAGTACTTACCTGGCTGTCCAGATTGGCTCTGACAGCCAGAGTTTTTGGATTGCTGTCGGCGTGCTGCTGCAAGGAGTGACAACGCTCTTCACCTTGGTTCTACTAATTTGGCAACTGATCGCCGGTAAACTGAGTCAAGAGGAAACGCAGTTTGATGCACTGGTTGCAGATTTGACTGATGCAAAACCCATCAAGCGCCTGATTGCGGTGAGGCGGCTAGTGCGGTTGGCAACTAAGGGTAAGTTTGATCTGGCTAAAGAGCGAAGTCTCGCGGATTACTTTCGTCTGATGCTCGAACGGGAGTCGGAACCCCTCGTCAAAGATGCCCTGAGCGCTGGCTTGCAGGCTTTAGAAGGCGTCAAACAGCTCAGCGCAGGCAATCCATCTTTATCGATGCCAAATACCGTTAAACGGTCTGCTGTCAACGTTGACTGTGGCTAAATTCCCTACAGCCAGATTAGGAGCATGAATTTCCCAAATCTAAAATCTAAAATCTAAAATCTAAAATTCCATGCAACTGGCTCCGCTTTATCCAATTTTGTACCGAATTCTCAAACCGACTTTTAATACCTGCCTTTGGTGCGGAACTGACACACAACCACAAGTGGCGCTCACGTTTGATGATGGTCCCCACCCGGAATATACTCCCCAACTGTTGGAAGTATTAGACCGCTACGGGGTTAAAGCCAGTTTTTTTTGGTTGGGTGCTTGCGTCAGTCGCGCCCCAGATGTGGCATTAGCCGTGTACGCTCGGGGTCACCAGATTGGGTTGCACGGTTGGGATCATCGCAATTTTCCCACTCTCACCCAGGCAGAACTGAAGCAAAGTTTAGAACAAACCCAAGCCGCGATCGCTCGCGCCTGCCACCTGGATTTACAATATGTCCGAGCATCAATGCGCGATGTCCGACCCCCAAATGGCATCTTTACACCCCAAACCCTAAAATGGTTGCACCAGTGGAACTATCGCCCCGTTATGTGGAGCGTTGTCCCTGAAGACTGGGTGCGTCCTGGCGTTGAGGTGGTATTAAGTCGGGTTCTGCGCCAAGTTCAGAACGGTTCGCTGATCGTATTGCACGATGGAGTTTGCGGTGGGCAAGATGTGCCGCAAACAACCGACCAAATTCTCAAGAATTTGTTACATCAAGGCCAAAGATTTGTTACAGTAGAGCAACTTTGGCAACAAACTTATTAGGTCAACCGTGATAGGTCGATAGGTCACAGGTCAAGCGGCAAAGCCGATTGTGCCGCTCGCCCATCACCCATCACCCATAACCTAAAACTGATTATTCACTCGCAATACCGATTAGAAATGTTAATTTATCAAAGCTGATAGCTGTCATCTGACGCCAGGGTTCA
Source organism: Microseira sp. BLCC-F43 (assembly GCF_041929235.1). Taxonomy (NCBI): domain Bacteria; kingdom Bacillati; phylum Cyanobacteriota; class Cyanophyceae; order Aerosakkonematales; family Aerosakkonemataceae; genus Microseira; species Microseira sp. BLCC-F43. The sequence continues at coordinate 59,322 of NZ_JBHFNP010000315.1, read as the reverse complement.
TTAAAATGGCATACAGGAGTTCAGCTATTTGTCAAGACAATCCAGGCATAAACCTATTAGCTTAACCTAAAAATAGGGTTAGATGGCTGGGATTGGAGCTAACTTCGATCTAAAGTCAGCTAGCTGTCAGGGTTCTATAGTTGAGAGCTTTCCCCCAAGGATAAAATCGGGGGGATTGCAGGATACTCCACCTGACCAGACTATCAGGATAAAACCTGGGTTTAGATTAAGAGTTTAAGTTCCTACCTTGGGATGCTTGCCAGTCCCTTGCCCTAGAACCGAACGATTAAACAGGCGTAAGGAGAATAAACGAGTGTCGTTGGGAAAGTACCGGATATAAACAAAGTCGAGGCAAACTTTACCCCGAAAGGGTGTTTTCCGGCAACGGAATTTAAGCCAGGAGTGGGCAGGGGAATAAATTACTCTGCCCCTCGGCAAGCCCCATGTATAGAAAACAGGGGCTGAAGGGGCTTATAGGTTGTATGAGGTGCGATCGCTCCTCAAGAGCGGGGAGTCATCGGCTAGCAAACTGAATCAGCTTTGACGGTAGGCTCAAAACAATAGCAATCAATTGAATCAAGGAAATCAGCTAAATATGGGTGCAGAAATTGTTTCCGCCTTAGTCGCAACTCTTCCGGCAAAAACTGACCCGTTACTGTCCAACAGACCCCCAGCAATGGGAGGGTAATGCAAAAGTATCAAAAAACATGCCAAGAAAACGCCGGTTCAACGCTCCAGCAGCTTTACTGAACCCAAGCTTTGGCATTTAGATGCCCAAGCTCGTTCAAGCTAAACCCAACTTTACGTGACATTCAAAGTTCGGATAGACAGCAAGAAAAAACTGCATGGAAAAATGAAGTTGCCAGCGTGCAATTTTTGTCAGAAAGGCTACAATCGGAAAGTCTTTGCAAAACCTAGCTTCCATCAGATTTAACTTTGACAATTGGAAGCGAGGTGTATTTACCCTAGTTAGTCAATAATTGCTAAAGTGTTAAATGCTTGTCAGCGCTCGGACTAGCTAAGTCGTTGGAAAAGCAAGGCATCACCCTATCTAGTTGTTGTTGATTTGTTAACCCAAAAGGAGCATGAGGAACGCGGCATGAACCAGGCTAACAACGTACTCGAAACCCTTGTTCAACCTGAAGCCGACTTTGATTTTTTAATCGAAGAAGAGGTAGAACAAGATGAGTTTTTAGAGGTTTCAGCTGAGGAAGACGACGAGAAGCCTGGTAAGGGTCGTTCTACCCGTCGTCGAACGCAAGCTAAGAAAAAGCACTATACCGAGGACTCGATTCGCCTCTACTTGCAGGAAATTGGTCGGATTCGACTGTTGCGGGCAGATGAAGAAATTGAACTAGCACGCAAAATAGCCGATTTACTGGAATTAGAGCGAATCCGAGAACGATTGTTCGAGCATTTGGAGCGAGAACCAAAGGATAGTGAATGGGCCCAAGCTGTCAATATGGCCTTGCCCGCGTTTCGTCATCGCCTCCATCTGGGTCGGCGGGCGAAGGATAAAATGGTTCAATCCAACCTGCGCTTGGTCGTTTCAATTGCTAAGAAGTACATGAATCGGGGATTGTCTTTCCAAGACCTGATTCAAGAAGGTAGTCTGGGTTTGATTCGGGCGGCGGAAAAATTCGACCACGAAAAAGGCTATAAGTTTTCCACCTACGCAACTTGGTGGATTCGGCAGGCAATTACGCGAGCGATCGCAGACCAGTCTCGCACGATTCGCCTACCCGTTCACCTGTACGAAACGATTTCCCGCATCAAGAAAACTACCAAGTTGCTCTCCCAAGAAATGGGACGCAAACCAACTGAAGAAGAAATCGCCACTCGCATGGAAATGACGATCGAGAAGCTGCGATTCATTGCTAAATCCGCTCAGCTGCCTATTTCTTTAGAAACGCCCATCGGTAAAGAGGAAGACTCCCGATTGGGCGATTTTATTGAGTCGGATGGGGAAACGCCTGAAGATCAAGTCTCTAAAAATCTACTGAGAGAAGATTTAGAAAGCGTCCTCGATACCCTGAGTCCTCGCGAACGCGACGTACTGCGACTGCGTTACGGATTGGATGACGGTCGAATGAAAACCTTAGAAGAAATCGGTCAAATCTTCAACGTCACCCGCGAACGCATCCGCCAAATCGAAGCTAAAGCACTTCGCAAGCTGCGACATCCCAATCGCAATAGCATTCTTAAGGAATATATCCGCTAAGAATTTAGATTTTACCAGATTTAGACCCCGATTTCAAGAGTTATCGGGGTTTTTTATCATAGTTTGGCTCCAGAAACCCGGTTTTTCCAAAAAACCGGGTTTCTGCTGTAGCTTATAACCAAAAAATTGGGAGTTCTTCAGCGAACTCCCATTAATTAATTTGAGGTTGCCAGAGGTTGTTAAAACGGGCAGATTACATCAAACCCCAGAAGTGCAGCACGCCTTGACCGCTAACGAGTTCGATAATCAAAGCAGCAGCAAAGCCGATCATGGCAAGACGCCCGTTCAAATTTTCGGCTTGGGGAGTAAAACCAAACTTTGCTTCGTTGGGATTTTGACCTTGCATTGTCCGAACTCCGTTTAGTGAAGATTTGTAACTGTCTGTAAATTAGTGTAACTGAAACTTGGCAAAAGTGCAACTATCTGTTTTGAGATAGGCGCAAGTTTCCCGCCGCCTATGTAAACAAATGTAACGAAAGCGGCGGATGAAGAGACGGGGAGAGGGGGAGACGGGGGGAGGCGGAGAGAGTTGTGGAAAAATTCCCTGTCTCCCGGCGTCATCTGGTTGAAAGATTAGAAGATTTTATGATTGGAGGGTTTGGCTAAAGTTATCAGTCCCAGTCTATTTGGCAAAGATGGCGCTGCCAGTTTCGGGGTCAAATAGGTGGATTTTTGCGGGTGCGATCGCGAGCAGAAGTTGCTCGCCAATCCGCGCCAAGCGATCAGGGGGAATGCGGACTTGTAGGGGGGTATCTCCCAAGCGGACGGATAGATAAGTTTCGTTACCAAGCGCTTCCACCAGTTCTACCAAAACTGGTAAATTTTTCGGGGCGGGTAAGCTGAGGCTGAGGTGTTCGGGGCGGATACCCAAGGTTAGCGATCGCCCATCGTACTTTTTGAGCGTTCGTTCCCAAATATCGGGTAAAGTAAGGCGGAATAGGGGATGGGTAATTAAAAGCGGTGCTTGAAACTGCACGGGGATAAAGTTCATTGGGGGCGAACCGATGAATTGGGCGACAAATTGGTTCCCAGGGCGGTTATATAATTCCAAAGGATGAGCAATTTGCTGAATTTGACCTTGATTGATCACAGCGATGCGATCGCCCATTGTCATAGCTTCGGTTTGGTCGTGGGTAACGTAGATGGTTGTGATACCCAACTGACGCTGTAATTTTACAATTTGGGCGCGGGTTTCGGCGCGGAGTTTGGCATCTAAATTAGAAAGCGGTTCATCCATTAAGAATACTTGGGGATTGCGAGCGATCGCGCGTCCCAACGCCACTCGCTGCTTTTGTCCGCCAGATAGCTGTTTGGGGAGGCGGTGTAAAAGCGAGTCTATTTGCAATAATTGTGCAACAGCACGCACTCGTTCTTGGATCGCTTTTTCTCGGTCAGATATGTAGCGCAGACCTTTCGGGAGACTTCGCGTCATTCCCACCAACATATTTTCTGCCAACTGAGAAACTTTCCCCTCTGCTCCTCTGCTCCCCTGCTCAAGAGCTCCCCTGCTCGTGCGTCGCAGTCCAAAGGCAATATTGTCATAAACTGTCATGTGAGGATAGAGGGCGTAGTTTTGGAACACCATTGCGATATCCCGTTCCTTGGGGGGTAGGTCATTGACCAGAGCTTCGCCCACCCAAATATTACCGCCCGTTAATTCTTCTAACCCAGCAATTAAGCGCAGTAGGGTACTTTTACCGCAACCAGATGGCCCTACAAGTACCATAAATTCGCCATCGTGGATAGTCAAGTTGATGCGGCGTAAAACGTTGGTACTTCCAGATGAGGGGGAAGATTTGTCAGATGCGTCAGCTATTTCATCCCCTTGTGGGAGGAGGGGTTCTGCTTGTACTGGAATGACTGCACGTTCCCCTTTACGAGGGGAATAGCTTTTGTAGACGTTTTCTAGAACAACCTGTGCCACGATGGTTTACCGTTCCCTTTGCCAGCGGTGCGAGCTTCGCTAGTCTTTCCCCGATCCAATCGTACTTTGAGATGCATAGCGACCGCACCGTTCGTAGTAGGCGCTTGGGCGCCGTCCCGCACTTGAGTGGTTAAAATCGTCACCTGCTAAGAAACCCGTTTTTTTGAACAATACCTTCGCCAAACCGAAAAATGGACTATTTTGTAGGTTGGGTTGAGGTACGAAACCCAACGCAAAAGTTGGGTTTCGCTTCACTCAACCCAACCTACAAAGAAATGGCGAAGGTGTTGTTGAACAAACCCGGTTTCTTGGTTTTCACGATTTTTTTGGTATAAAAACATGCTAGCAAGCACCGATTCGCGTTAGGACTACGTAGATTGTTTTGGCAATAATTACCCAATCGTACCAAATACTCCACTTTTGTTGGTAACTCAGATCGAGTGCGACTACCGCTTCAAAATCTTGCACCGCCGACCGACCATTGACCTGCCATTCGCCTGTTATACCGGGTTTAACGTTTAACCGCTGCCAGTGATAATCGCTATAGTGAATTACTTCATCTGCGGTGGGGGGACGAGTGCCAACTAAACTCATTTCTCCCTTGAAAACATGCCAAAATTGGGGAAATTCATCCAGACTCGTTTGACGCAGAAATCGACCTACCCTCGTCACGCGGGGGTCTTTTTGGTTCTTAAAAATCAGCCCCTTGGCTTCGTTAGGAATTAGAGCTTTGAGGGCATCCGCATTTTGCACCATCGTGCGGAATTTCCAAATTTTGAAAGGTTTGCCATAAAGCCCGTAGCGCTTTTGGTTGTATAAAATAGAACCTGGACTATCTAATTTTATAGCAACGGCAATTGGAATAAAGAGCAAAGCTAGGATGAGCAATCCGACTAAACTACCGACAATATCAATCAATCGCTTAGAAATTGATTGCGTGGAAGGATGAATAGTTTTTAGTTTTAAAGGGAAAGATAATGTATTCATTGGTACGATCGTTCCATCCAGGTAGATGGTGCTCCAACTTTGCGAAGGTAAGACAACAGAGCAAGTAGGCACGGGTTAAAGGCCAGATGGGTGCCCTCAGAAACCGGGTTTCTTAAAGAAACCCGGTTTCTCGCTGTTCTGGTTATTTACGCCTATCTGCCGAGGATATAGGGTCGTAGGAGCAGGTTTTACAGACAATGTTAGCGTTTTGCAGATATTTCATCTAAAACTCAATCCTAGAAACCGGGTTTCTCGGTAGGGACAGGGCAATTATAAATATTTTTTTTATAAAATATTTTGGATGCCTTGTCCCTAAAACATTTCCGACGATTTTTCAGAGAAACCCGGTTTGTTTGCCTAATATTTCCCATCAATCCGCCTCATTGTAGGCAATATCGATTGTGTTTCAGTTGATTGGGGCAATATTTTTGAGTTTTTGGAGATGAGTTCTAAGTAAGCAAGAGGAAGAACAACAGGCCATAAAACTGTTGATATAATCAAGATTACTATGGCTAGGAACTTCTCTTCTGAAGTTAGTTGAGTATCTTGGTGGAAGACGGCTAGCCAGGTGGTGAAAACAGAACGGGCTATCAACAGGTAATAAACGACAACAGCGACTAGAATGTATTTCAACATTTTGGCTCCTTTTTTGGGTAATTTTGTGAAAACAAATAGGGTGGTATGGGAAAGGTTTTTGAGGTGCGATCGCATCAAGAGCAGGTGTTAGATCGACTGAGTTATCAAGATTCATCAACTGAGTTAGCTGGACAAGTCCAGTAAAATCGCATTCCGGTTAATTGCCCTTTGGCGATCGCACTTGATCCTAAACTAGCGATCGCACACCTCCACAGAAAGGCGATCGCGCTCGGAGCGCAGCTATTTTCGTTAAGATTAGGGGAGGCGATCGTGACATGAGCAAAAGGAAAAAAGAATGAATGTTGAACAAAGCATCGCACTTGAGAGTTTAAGAAACATATCAGTAGAAGAGTTTTTGAACCTGCTACGCCAGAAATCTGCGATCGCTGTGCAATTTGCCAACGGTGAATCGCTAATTGTACAGGCTAAGGTTGAACTAGCACCGTTACCCATATTGGATGGGTATGTACCGGAGGGTTGGAAAAAGGGAATTTACGAGCATTGAAATCACCTTGGTATTTTTAGATGCTGGAATCTTCATCGACGCTTTGCTCAGTATCGCAGTGATAGAATAGAAATATTTAGCCCAAAACATGAGAAAATGTCGATTCAACCTGTAATTTACGAACATATCGAAATCACTCCTGGTGTGTGTGGTGGTAAGCCGCGTATCGCTGGACATCGAATTAAAGTGCAGGATATTGTAATTTGGCACGAAAGGATGGGGATGTCTCCAGACGAGATTGTGTCGCAATATCCCACAATTAATTTGGCAGATGTATACGCCGCTTTGGCTTATTATCACGACCATAGGCAAGAAATTAGGCAACAAATTGAAGAGGGGGAAGCCTTTGCCAGAGAATTACAGGCTAAAACTCCTTCTATACTTCAACAAAAACTAAGGAATCGAAATGTCACAAACGATTCGATTTCACATGGATGAGAATGTTAATGGTGCGATCGCAGATGGTCTACGACGGCGCGGTATTGATGTAACGACCACGCCAGAAGAAGGACTGATCGGTGCTTCGGATGAGGAACATGTGGCATTCGCACTTTCTCAGAATCGGGTAATTTTTACTCAAGACGATGACTTTTTGCGGCTTGATCGTGCTGGTGTAGAACATGCTGGCATTACTTACTGTAAGCAGAATAGTCGATCAATTGGGGACATCTTGCGGACTTTAATTTTAATTTGGGAGGTGCTTGAACCGGAAGATATGCGCGATCGCATAGAATTCCTGTGAGAGTGGCGATCGCATTCAGGTTTCATCTGGCTCTCGTTGCGATATGCCTCCGGCACGCTTCGCGATCGCACTCCAATTGTAGGCAGTGCGATCGCACACCTCTACACAAACGCCTTGAAATCAATTTCAGGCTTAAAGCTAAAACCTGTTAAAGCAGGTTAAATCTGAGAGCGAGCGTGAAATATGACAGAAATTACATCAAGTTTTCCCCACCTGTAATTCCCTTGACTGTTGCTTAACTATACCCGCCATTGCAGCTTGCTGCAAGTTCATAAATGCGTCGATTTCTTCCCAGCCATACTTAGTTGTTTGGAGAAGTTGGCGCAGTCGGTTTTCGGCTTCAATTGTGAGATAACCAGTCAGAAGGGTTTGTTTAACTATTTGGCGAATTGACATCATATTGCTATCTCTCCAGGTCAGTGGAACAAGGGCGATCGCACTCCAATTGTATGCAATGCGATCGCACTCCTCTCTCATCAATCAATTGCAACTGAATTCAAAACTTTCTGTTGCTGCTTGCGTTTCAGCAGAGAAGTAGCACCGAAAGTACCAAATGCTAATAAACCCAATACAGAAGCAGGTTCGGGTACACGAGTAGGTTCTTGGGGTTCAACAGGAACTACGATGCTAGGTGAAGTTGCACCTGCAAAGCCTGTACCAAACCTTCCGTTGCGACCATTACCGCTCAAGTCTGATATCCAGGTACGACCGTTTTGCTGAAAGTAATCTTCTAAATTGAAGTTGTACAAAAGCTGCGTATTTGCATCTGGGGTCAGATCTCCTGTTGGTGCCTCGAAGCTATTGCCGGTGTATCGTGCCACATTGGAAATACTAAATGTGTCCAGGTGTCCGATAAAACTAGACGCGAATTTATCGTATATATTCGATGGAGCGTCTCGGAAAATTGCACCCAGGAAGCCACTGCCATCTGAGTCCCAAATGTCTCCAGTACCAGGGCGACTGCTCACTATCTGACCATTAAGGTAGAGCCGTTGCGTACCTCCACCTTGTACAAACGCAATATGATGCCAAGTATCAGGTGCAAGCGTAGTTCTACTTTTTAAAGCAGTCAGCGGCTCATTAGGATAGTTTGGATAGTTGTAACCAGCCAAACCATCTGGGCCTGCAGACAGCCATTTATCTTCAAACGACCACTTGAATTCGTCGAACACTACCCCGTTAGCACCAATGTCACTAGGAAAGTAAATCCGAGCTTCGTAGGTAGATTGATTACCAAGCACCGTCTGACCAGAAATTTGGATCGTGTCCGTTGGATTATTGAAAAAAATGTTTGGGCGATTGAAAGTTCCGTCAGTCGAATAAATAACATCTCTAGGAAGAGGCCCTTGTGTTAAGGTTGATGCAGTTGCTTCACCCTGCTGAATAACCATTGGAGTTGCCAATGTTAGCACTGCTAGTGTCAAAAGCTTTTTCATGAAATAACTCCTTTACGTTTTTGGAAAGTAGATTTGATGGTGGGGGTATTTTTTGGACCCGCATCCCTTCAAACAAAGGCGACTTCAGATCTTGCGCCGAGTGCTGTCACCCCGCCGTGGAATTAATTCCAAAGGCTTTTAGCTCAAGTCCACTTAAGTGGACTGAAGACACTTTTCTAGTCCTGTTGAGAGGACTTTTGCTATGAGCCAGAGAATTTATTCTCTGGCGGGTGTGAGGTTAGTGCAAGATCTATTGCGATCGCATCTCCTCTAGAAAAGCGATCGCTTCGACCTCTTCAATAACTAATTCGACAAAACCCAAATAGTTTTATGCAAATCAGATAAAATTTTTTCTGAATTGATTAATAATAAAATTTTGTAACAACCTTATATTTCGCAGAAAAACATGGTACAGAGGGGTGGATTTGCCACCCCATCACTATCTGAACACAACCGCCGATACTGATTTAGCTATTGTGGCAACGTATACCTCAAAAGAATACTCACCACTTCACCAGATTCACCCAAATTACCAGCTGCTACAGGTTTACTCCAAAAGTTAGCCTCAGCATATCCCTTGACATGCAACGTTTGAATCGTTCGCTTGACTACTTTGGGAGAGCCAACTAGCAAATGCTTAATCCGCTCTCGGCTTAACTGCACATCATTACCGCCGCCATCTAGGGAGACAAATTCTTCTGCCATAGTTCACCTGTGGATATATTGCCCTTGCTTCGCAAGGGAAGGATTTATTGGAAGCTAGCCACAGCACAACAGCAATAAAGCAATAAAGCAATAAAGCAAGTTAAAGGGGATTTACTTTGCTATGTGGCAAAATTGCTGAGTTAATCTACCGAGGGTAGGATGGCTAAGGCAAAAGTGGTGCAATTTAGGGCGCAAGTACCCCAAGATATCGATTTCCTGATTCGTGCGATCGCGCCTTTGAAGAATGCAGGTAAAGACTGGACGCTGAGCGATGTCGTTGTTGAAGCTCTAGCTGACTGGTTACGCAAACCAGAAAACCGTGAATTAGTTGAAGCGCATAATTTACTGGAAGCCTTGCAGCGTCGAGGTTTAACGACGAATATTTACAATGACCCCTAGTAGAAGCATAAAAACAAACATTTGTAACAAATCGGCGAATTTGCATAAAAGCTCCGCAGCGAACCCGAAACACAAATAGAGATTCTCTCGGCTGCGATCGAAGCCGGAAGTACCCATGACCCCTATTCACCTTACAAACATGGGCATAGTATCTAGAGATCTGAACCAGGGAGCCTACATGGAGAACCATGAAGAAACGCTGAAACAGCTTGCCATACAAGCCCAACAACACCCAGTCCAAAGTACGCAACGGCGGTTAGCTTTGAATAGGCTAGTGGGTGAAATTATGCGATCGCCCAAACTGGCTCGTCCCCAACAAGGAAATTGGCCTCGTCATCTTTACGAAGATTTTTATAATGAGGCACTCCAAAAAACCTTGCTAGAAATTTGTCAAAAGATTGACCAATACAACCCCAACTATCCTGTCATGGCTTGGGTCAACGAACTACTGAAATATCGATTCCTTGATGTTGTGAGAGACTATTATCGGGCAGCACCAACCGTTATTTTTTCTCTAGATGCACTTAATTATGACACTCCAGATAACCGCGAAACAGAGTTTGATGACATAACAGAAAAGCTGGCTCAGTTTCTCAAACAAGACCCTGAAAACCGCTTGCAGGTAGCTATCAGAGGTTATCCAAACGCGCCCGTCCTGCAAAACTTGCTTTGGGCTAAATATGTGGAAGGTAAAACCTGGAAGGAACTCTCGATTGATTGTGGTATTCCCATGCAGACGATTGTCAGTTTTGTCAAGCGTAATTTGCCGAATTTAAACGATTATTTTCCTAACAATTTATAGGGATACTTAACCAAGCAGGGAGATGTTAATGATGAGCCGACTTACCGAACGATTAACTTTTACAGTTCCGCTCTCTTTTGAAGCGCATTCCCTCGCCCAACAGTTGAGCAAACCGCTAGCGAATCAAAAAAAAGCCAAACAAGTTTATCTCAATACCCTCGCCGTGTACGCGGTTAATTTTTATCTCCAGTGCATGGCATTTGAGACGAATTGGGAAATCAGCGATAGTTACAATCCAGTCATGCTGAAATTTTTGGACGTAGCCGATTTAGAAATTAAACAAATCGGCAAAATAGAATGTCGTCCCGTCTTGCCAGATGCAGAAGTTTGTCAGATTCCGCCCGATGCTTGGTCAGATAAAATTGGCTACGTAGCCGTGCAGCTACACCAATCTTTGAAACAAGCAACCATATTGGGATTTACTCAAACTGCCGCTGAAGAAGTACCTTTGAGTCAACTGCGATCGCTGGAAGATTTGATTGAATTTTTGTCTCAAAAGTTACAACCTGAATCTGTCAATTTGAAACAATGGTTAGAGGGAATTATTGAAGCGGGTTGGTTGACAATTGACGAGCTATTAAGTCAAGAACAAATTGCTCTGGCATTTGGGTTTAGAGATGGCGTTAGCCTGACGCGGGGTAAGCAAATTGAGTTGGAAATGCAACTGGAAAAACAGTCAGTAGCATTGATAGTTATTCCCTCACCTGAGAGTGATGAGGAAGTAGATATCCGGGTGCAAGTGCATCCAGTTAAAGGTCAAACTTATTTACCACCGGGGGTGAAGTTGATAGTAAAAGATGCGTCGGGAGAAGCAGTTCTTGACGCTGAAGCCCAAGATGAGGATAATTTTATTCAACAGCGTTTTAGTGCAGAATCAGGAGAAAAGTTCAGCATCACTGTCGCGTTGAAAGAAGCAAGCATAACCCAAGATTTTTGCTTGTAATCTCGTTCCCAGGCTCCCGCCTGGGAACGCATAATTAGAGGCTCTGCCTCGTTATAGTCTCGTTCCCAGGCTCCCGCCTGGGAACGCATACCTAGAGGCAGAGCCTCGTTATATTTACAGGACTTACGCAGCGACACTAAATATGGTGGATGGTGCGTTACGCTATCGCTAACGCACCCTACGTGTATAAATTTTGCGTAAGTTCTAATATATTCTTTTCCTGGGAGGCCGGAGCCTCCAAATAGCATTCCCAGGTAGAACCTGGGAACGAGAATTCCCAGGTTCTACCTGGGAACGAGAAGACGAGAAGTACGAGAAGTGAGAAGCGAGAAGGTTTCTTATATGTCCCACAATTACAGCTACCAAAATCTACAAGGGAAATCTTTTAAAAGCGAAGATATTAGCAATTGCGATTTCTCCTATTCAGATATTCGAGGTGCTGACTTTACAGGTGCTATTCTCACAGATGCCGATTTTAGTTATGCTCAAGCGGGAATGAAACCCCAGTGGGAAATAACTATGTTAATTCTCGCGGCAATTCTATCAGCAGTATCGGGTGCGACTACTGTTTTTGCTGCTTATGAACCAGTCAAGTTTTTAATACCTAGACCTCCCGATCAGAGTCCGAATATTCCAGAATTTATCTGCTTTTTGCTGCTCTTATCTGTGAATTTAGCTTTATTATTCGTTTCGCTGCGCCAAGGCATCCAAAAAGCTTTCTCAATTGTCGCGGTTGCAGTTGCCATAGTCGTACCTGCAATTGGGATTTTAGCTGCTATTGGAACGGATCGAAATCAGTTTTTTAGCTGGGTTAGAGCTTTTAGAACTATCAACTTTATCGAAGCTGCCAGCGGTAGAACGGATGTCGGTATCGCTGCTATTATTGTGCCTTTAGCTATCTCTGTTGTAGCAACGCTGATTGTATTGGCTACTTTGTCTTTAGCCGTGGTTTTGGGAACGGTTGTCGCCGAGAAGTTTGAATTTTTAATTATGGCTGAAGCAATGGCTATTGCTGTCATCGCTACGGGAATTGTTACCCGAAATACAGCTAGATACTTTAACAATCTTCCCTCTCAAATTGGAGTTATTGCTTGAGCGACTATCTTTGCTGGAGTTTTGGCGATATTAAGTTATTATATTGCCCGAAAAGTTCTGGTAGAAGATGAAAATTATACTTGGTTTCGTCAGGTAGCGATCGCACTCACTGTTATCGGCGGAACCAGCTTTCGCGATGCCAATTTAACCGAGGCCAATTTTAGTCATGCTATCCTCAAAAGCACCGATTTCACAACAGCAAATACAACCCGCACTCTCTGGCATTTGAGTAAAAAGCTTGACTGGGCTAAATTAAGCCAGACAATATTAGAAAAGCCACAAATTCGCGATTTGCTAGTCAGCGGCGATGGCTGTAATAAATCTTATAGTAATTTTTCTCTCAGAGGCGCTAATCTAATCAAAGCCGACCTCAGCAATGCTAATCTCAAAGAAGCCGATCTGAGCGAAGCAACTCTCGAAGCTGCCAATTTAGAGAATGCCAATTTAACCCAAGCTCAAGCAATTGGGACTAATTTTAAAGAAGCTAAATTTACTGGTGCTTGTGGTTTGGGAACTTGGAATATTGACAACACTACTAACCTGGAATGGGTTGATTGTCGATATGTTTATTTGCTAGAACATCCCAGACCTCGAACCGACGATCGCGAACGTCGTCCTAATAGTGGCGAATTTAAACCGGGAGAATTTACCATGCTGTTTCAAAAGGTGGTGGAGACTGTCGATTTAATATTCCGCAATGGGATTAACTGGACGGCTTTTACCCGCTCTTTTAGTCAAGTACAAGTTCAAAACGAAGATATTCAATTATGCGTTCAAAGTATTGAGAATAAAGGCGATGGCGTTGTTGTCGTTAAAGTTCGCGTTCCTTCGGAGGCAGATAAATTTAAAATTCATAGCGAGTTTGTGCAAATATACGATACGCAGTTAAAATTAGAGGATAAATTTCAAGAATTAGAAGGATGGAGGCAACGTCAAGAAAGAGAAACTAATCAGATGAAAGCAGTAATTCAACAGATAGAAGCTACTTGTAAAGATAGGGTAGTGATGCTGAATTTAGATTAGGAAAAAGACTTTGTAATAGTTAAGGTACAAACTTGGTAAGATGAAAATCGTTATCCAGTCAAATTTGAGGGAAAATTGCCTGATGCGACAGAAGTTGTGAAGAATTATCAGGATTGGCGGGAAGTTTATTATAAAAATAGGGATGGAAGCGATCGCATCAAACCCAAACCCGCAATAACCAGACATTCCGAAACCGAACATAAGCAAAATTTGCACGAATTAGCCGCTAAATTTCAAACAAACTTTAACCTTTGGCTAAATTCAGAAATCTTTCGTCCAACAGTCAATAAACTCCGGGAAAAACTCAACCCGAATGACGAAATACGGATAATTATCGAAACAGAAAATCTCCAACTGCGACGCCTTCCTTGGAATTTGTGGGATTTTTTTGATAGCTACCCCAAAGCAGAAGCTGCTATCAGTCGTACAGCGGCAGATCGGGCGATAAAATTAGAGCGACACCGAACTAAAATTAGAATATTGGCAATACTGGGAAGCGATTCCCATCTCAACCTTGACGCAGACAAGCGATCGCTTGCTACCCTCCCGAATACAGAAGTTGTCTTTTTAGTCAAGCCTAATCGCGCCGAATTTAATAAATATTTATGGGACGAACAAGGCTGGGACATCCTCTGTTATTCCGGACATAGTTCCAGCACATGGGATGGTAGCGATGGATGGATAGAGATTAACGAAACAGAAAAGCTAACAATTGGTGAAATAGAACATGCTTTAAAAGCTGCGATCGCGCGAGGTTTGCAACTAGCTATCTTTAACTCTTGCGACGGTTTAGGATTCGCGCGTGGGCTGGCTAATTTGTACGTTCCCCAAATGATTGTAATGCGCGAGCTAGTGCCAGATATAGTAGCGCAAGAATTCTTCAATAATTTTCTCAAAAACTTTGCTATCGGTGAATCTTTATACGTCTCAATGCGACAAGCAAGGCAGATTTTACAAGATAAAGACTTTTACTTTCCCTGTGCGAGTTGGTTGCCAGTAATTTGTCAAAATCAAGCCGAAGTTCCCCAAAAATGGCAATACTTAGCTAAACCGTTCGATAAGTAACCGTTTACTTCTTTTGGTTGAGGAAAATATGAATAACTTCAAGCTTAAGTTTTTGCTAATTTACCTGGCAAAAAATCAGAATCAAGGATTTACTTTGCTAGAATTGCTGATTGTCATTTTTATTTTGGGTATTTTAGCAGCGATCGCACTACCTTCTTTCCTCAGAATGGCAGACAGAGCGAGAGAAGTTGAAGCCATAGCAAAAATTAACTATCTTAATAAAAATCAACAGAGTTACTACGGTGAAAATTCAATCTTTAGCAGGTCTATAGATTCGTCAGAAACAACCAATTACATCTATTTGGTTGTAATTTTAAATCGCGGTCAAATAGCGGTTCATGTAGCAATGCCTAAAAATGAACGTCTACCTTATTATGGCGGCGGCGTGTATTTTAAACAGGGAAGTATGGTGACCTGCGGCGCTTGGCCTGCTAAAACGGTAGATGAAGCGATCGCAACTTATTATGCACGATGTCCGTAATCGATGGTTGTAGGGGCACGGCACGAGACACCCTTGGGAAAGCAGGCAAAATCTCTCTCACGCCGTGCCCCTACATCGTTGGAACCCTGCAAAATCAACCTGCAAAACAGACAGGTGGGCGAAGCGCGATCGCTCGCTTCTGGGCTACTGTCGTATAAAAAGCCCCCCGCTGTGTTGGGGGGTTTGGGGGGAGCGATTTTTTCTCACGATTTAAAACCCATGAATACCCAATTAAAAACAGAAATACCAGTCCCAGTCCATGACATTATCGACATAGCCGAGACAACTTGCTGCATCGTCGGGGGTGGTCCTGCGGGTGTGGTTTTATCGCTGCTGCTGGCGCGCCAAGGCATTCCGGTGATGTTGCTGGAGACGCACAAAGATTTTGACCGCGACTTCCGGGGGGATACAATTCACCCATCAACGATGGAAATTATGGATCAACTCGGTTTGGCAGAACGCTTGCTGCAACTGCCTCACGCCAAGATGCGTCATATTACGGTAACAACCCCCAACGGTTCAATCCAATTCGCCGACTTCAGTCGCCTGAAAACTCGCTACCAATACATTACGATGATGCCCCAGGCGAAATTTCTGGAGTTTATTGCACAAGAAGCGAAACGCTATCCCAACTTCCAACTGGTGCTGGGGGCGAATGTGCAGGAATTAATCGAGGAAAATCGACTAATTCGAGGTGTGCGATATCGAGGACATGGGGGATGGCACGAAGTGAGGGCGCATTTAACAGTTGGTGCAGATGGTCGCCACTCCAAAGTGAGACAACTGGCGGGTTTTCAACCGATTGAAACTTCGCCGCCGATGGATGTTCTGTGGTTTCGCTTACCCCGCAAACCAGAAGATGGGGAAGGTGGAATGGGGCGCTTTGGTGGCGGTCGAATTGTAGTATTGCTCAATCGCGGTGATGAGTGGCAGATTGCTTACGTGATTTCCAAAGGCGGGTATCAACAGTTGCGTGCTGCGGGTTTGGAGGTGCTGCGAAAATCGGTCGTTGAGGTGGTACTGGAATTGAGCGATCGCGTAGAACAATTACAAGATTGGTCGCAAGTTGCCTTTCTCTCCGTCGAATCTAGCCGCCTCCCCCGCTGGTATCGTCCCGGACTGCTTTTAATAGGCGATGCTGCCCACGTCATGTCCCCAGTTGGGGGAGTTGGTATTAACTATGCAGTTCAAGATGCAGTTGTAACCGCAAATATATTAAGCGAACCGCTCAAACGGGGTGGATTGCATCTGTGGGATTTAGCCGCAGTTCAACGACAGCGCGAGTGGCCTACTCGGATTATCCAGGCATTTCAGTCTTTAGTCCAGCAGCAACTTCTTGCCCGCGCCCTCGACCCCAATCAATCGTTAACTCCACCAGCATTTTTGCGCCTACCCATTCTGCGCGACCTCCCAGCACGCATAATTGGTTTAGGGATATGCCCTGTGCGCGTTCAATGCTAACCAGAGAAACCCAAGTTGCTAGTTATAAGCTTTCCAGGTGGTAATTGGTAATTGGGTTGGTAGTAGGTGCTTAAGCACCTACTACCAACCCATTCATAAACAAAGGTGATGCGTCGATTTCTCCCTGTCAAACCCACGATTTTGAGCGAGCGCCAAAGTTTCTTTGTCAAAGGATGTAACTAGCAACTTGGGTTATTATACCCTCAGTGTTGCGCGTGGAGAATTTAAGCAAGTTTGGCGGTCATCTACTCCGGGTAATAATCGGGTGTTGGGGAGGTTTGACCCTATGCCAAGAAGCCAATCTTGACAATCATGTCATGTCCTCTTGCAACGGTTGTGTAACTGCTAATAGCTAATCGCTAATGGCTAAATCAGGAAAAATACTATAATTAGCAATTAGCAATTAGCAATTAGCCATCCATACACTACCGATACGTAAGGACATGATATCAACCAGAACCACAAGTTGCTACATGTTTACGCTCTTAGCGATCGCGAGCTATCGTGGACATAAGAGGCTAAAACTTGCCCAATTCCTTTCTCCGGTGTTTAACTTAAATGACCTCCCCAATTTCAAAGAAATCATTCCCCACGGTCAGAAAAGCTGCTGTGTTACTCGCAGCAATTTCGATTGTGACACCATTTGGTGTCAAATCCGCATCGGCACAACCGATTGTACCAGCACCAGACGGCACAAATACGGTTGTCACGCCCGATGGTAACCGTTTGGATATTACGGGCGGGCAAACTTCAGGCGATCGCACCAACCTCTTCCACAGTTTCACTCAATTTAACCTCGACTCCGGTCAAACTGCTAACTTTATATCTATACCTGAAATTCGCAATATTTTAGGTAGAATTACTGGCGGCGATCCTTCCCGCATTAATGGTTTAATTCAGGTTGTTGGTAGCAATGCCAACTTATTTTTAATCAACCCCGCTGGGATTATTTTTGGTTCTAGTGCAAGTTTAAACGTTCCCGCTTCTTTTATTGCGACGACGGCAAACGGGATTGGGTTTGGAAATAATTTTTTTAATGCGACAGGTACTAATAATTATAACATTTTAAATGGTACGCCGAATGCATTTGCTTTCACGATGAGTCAACCGGGAAGCATTATCAACGCCGGAAATTTGACCGTAGGAACTGGGCAAAATTTGGCGTTAGTTGGCGGTACGGTTGTTAATACGGGACAGCTGACAGCACCAGCGGGACAAATTACGGTTCTCTCTGTACCGGGAGAAAGAACGGTGAGACTTTCTCAACCGGGATTTTTACTCAGTTTGGATGTGACAGCACCGGGTGGAAATCAACCGAATCAATGGACGTTACCAATTTTATCTTTGCCGCAATTGCTCACAGGTGGAAGTGGGGGAAATGCCACGGGTGTAACCCTTAACGAAAAGGGACAAGTCATGCTAACGGGTTCGGGAATTTCCATCCCGACAGATGCGGGTACAACGATTGTAGCGGGAAATTTGGATACTTCTGGAAAGACCGGAGGAACGGTACAAGTTTTAGGCGATAAAGTTGGATTAGTTGGTGCCAATATTAACGCTTCCGGGACAAATGGCGGCGGGAATGTTTTGGTTGGGGGAGACTATCGCGGACAAGGCACTGTCCCCAATGCGTCTCGCACTTTTGTAGATGCAAATTCGGCGATTTCGGTTGATAGTTTTACGGTAGGAAATGGCGGCAGGGCGATTGTTTGGGCGGATAAAGCCACGGATTTTTATGGCAGCATCAGTGCTAAAGGTGGCAGCAATTCGGGGAATGGTGGATTTGTAGAAATATCGGGGAAAGATACTCTGTTTTTTGCCGGAAAAGTCGATTTGACTGCACCGAATGGCAAGACCGGGACGCTGTTGCTCGACCCGAAAGATATCACAATCGTCGGCGGGGGTGGAGCAACTAACGATGGCGAATTGGCGGATAAGCAAATCCTGGCAGGTGATAGTCCAGGTGCAACTTTCACCATATCGGAAAACGCACTTGAATCTTTACCAGATGACGCCAACATTATTTTAGAAGCAACCGATAATATTACGATTGAAAGTTTAAGCAACGGCGTTCTTAACCTCAAAGCTATTACTGGGTCGATTGCGTTTAAAGCAGATACAGATAACGATGGAGTTGGCTCTTTTTCGATGAAGTCGGGGCACACTATCCAAACACAGGGGGGTGCTGTATCGATTTCAGGTGCTAGCTTAAATATTGGAGCTATTACAGTCGATAATCGTACCCCTTTGCCCAAGGGCGGCGATATTAACTTGACCGCTACAAAAGGTGGGATTAATATTGCAGGTAAAGTAATTACCCTGGCTGAAGTTACCACCCCTGCTGGCAGTGGGGGTGCGATTACTATTAAAGCTAACGGCGATATTGTGGCAAGCAACCCGATACAATCTCGCTCTAGAGATGTTCCTGGTACAGGTAAGGCGGGCAATGGCGGACCGATTAGCATTACCACAACTAACGGTAACATTATTGTCAATAAATTACATACATTTTCTGCTGTTTATACAGGTGAAAGTACACCAGGCAACGGTGGAAATATTACGGTAGATGCCAGCAACGGCAACATCATCATTAAGGGAGAGATATTGTCTCAATCGCTCAACGTTCCGAATAATAATAGTGGAGAGGGTGGAGCGATTAATTTGACCAGTCGTGGGGGTTCGATTACGATAGATGGGCAAGTAAACAGCAGTGCTGAAAGTGGAAATGGGGGAGCAATTCGGCTCCAAGCTGATAATGATATTACGGTGAATGGTAATATCAACTCGACTTCAATTAGTGGCACTGGAGGCGCGATCGCTCTAACCGCCAAAAACAATATTACCGTCTCTGAACTATCTTCCTACACATCTGGATTGGGCAATGGCGGTAATATTACCCTAATTAGCAAAGCAGGAGCAATTAATGCCAAAGGAAATGTGCTAGCCGGTTTTACCACTAAAGGCAATGGCGGTACAATTACCTTTGAAGCTTTTGGCGATATTACTAATAGCAATATTTTATCAGCAGACACCGATGGTGCTGGTAAAGGCGGCGATATTATCCTTAGTAGCAGTGGGGGAGCAATTAATATCGCTGGTGCGATTTTGTCCGCCGACTCTAACAGCGGCGATGGCGGCAATATTACGATGAAAGCTGCTGGCAATATCACCACAGGTTCGACTCATTCGCGAGCATTTGGTAGCGGTAAGAGTGGGGATATTAATATTATCAGCAGCGGCGGCAATATCGATACTACTGAGGGGAGTTTAGAAACTAAATCGGACAAGGGGAGTGGAGGAGCGATCGGATTAACTGCCACCTCTGGTAACATCACTACAGGTCTGATAAATTCTACTGCTCCTATTAGTGGCGGCAATATTACCCTCAATGCTGGCAATACTATTACCACCGATAGCATCGATGCAACAGGCGCACCCGGTAGTGGTAATATTAGCCTCAAGGCTAATGAAATTGACTTTGTTGGGTTGGCAACGGAAACTACCCCTACAATCAAGGGTAGGGGAACGCTCCAGCTGCAAGCAGCAACCCCAAGTCAAAATATTGCAATTAACGGCATCAGCGATACCGGCAAAGATACCTTAGACATTACCCAATCTGAATTAGCTTCTTTAGTTAATGGCTTTGGGGGTATTATTATCGGTGGCAGCAGCACCAGCGGTGCTATTACTTTAGCCAATGATGTTACCTTCAACGATCCCATAATTTTGAACGCTTCTGGTGCAGGGGGTTCGCTCTCGACGAATAGTTTTACCATTAGCGGACAAGACAACGCCAGCATTCTCCTGAAAGTCGATGGAAATATTACCACTAACAATATTAATAATCCAGGTCGCCCGATTACTATAACCAGCACCAGCGGTAATATTAATACCAAGGCAGGCACAATTAAGTCTGAAATTTCCATCGGCAACGGTGGTTTAGTTTCTTTGACAACTTTATCCCCCACCGGCACAATTACCACCGGCGATATTTTAACTGGTTCTGCCGATGGAGATGGAGGAAGTATCAGCATCACTACCGCTGGCGGTGCTATCTCTACAAGTAATCTAGAATCGCGAACTTTCTTTGTAGGTAGTGGCGGTAACGTTACCTTGGATGCTAAAGGCGGCAGCATCACCACGGGTAATATCGACAGCTATTCTAACGTCAGTTCTAAAGTTGGTGGCGATATCCGGATCAACAATGCCAGTAGGATTACGACAGGCAATCTTAACGCTGCTAGTGGAGGCATTTTAGATGCACCCAAAGGCGGTTTGATTTCCCTCAACGCTACCGATAATATTACAACCGGAAATATCCAAACGCGAGCCAATAATGTTGAATTAAATGCCCCGATTGCTCTAACAAATAATTTAGCCGTTTGTATTATTGGTCCGGATTACATCTGCGGCAACTCTTCGGGTAATATTACCTTTGGCGGTACGGTCAATGGCAAGTATAACCTGCTGCTAGATGCGGGGAAGGGGGACATCACATTTAAAGGTGCTGTCGGTAATACCGTTGCGTTGAACAATTTGATTCTTAACAGCACCGGCACAACTCGCTTTGACAGTACAGTTAATGCTGCTAGCGTCACTACTAATCCCGGTGGAACGACTCAAATCAAGGGTAACGTGACTACAACCGCAGATGCGGGTCAAATTTATAACGATAACGTCGAAATTGTCGGTAATATCATCCTTACGGGTGACGAAATTAACTTTGGCGGTACGGTGGCGGGGAAAGGTAACCTGACTTTGCAACCTTTGGCAAAAGATCGAGCGATCGCACTCGGCAGTGCTACCGACACAGGTGCTGCAACTCTCGACCTAACAGCAGCAGAGATTAACGCTTTCCAAGATGGCTTTAGTTCGATTACCATCGGTCGTACAGATAGCACCGCCAGCATTACCATCCCCAAGGACGTTACTTTTAAAGACCCCGTAACAATTCAAACAGGATCGGGAACGATCGCCGCCACCGCAACCATTACCGGAAAGGGTAACGCCTCCATCACCATGAGTGCGAATGGAAACATAAATACTCGCAATATTACTGCGCCAGCGGGGATGGGAATTACCAGCACTAGCGGGACGATCGATACCAGTGCAGGGAAGCTGGATGCTTCTAATAACGAGGGGAATGGGGGAGCGATCGCGCTGAATGCAGCTGGCAATATTACTACAGGTAACATCACTTCCAGTTCCACAGCGGGTGCTGGCGGTAACATCACCCTCAAGAGTGAAGCGGGAGTCATTACAGCGGGAAATCTCAATGCATCCGGCACTACCAAAGGTGGGACAATTACCGTTCAAACACCCGTTCAAATTACCACCAGGGAAATCAATTCCAGTGCCAGTATCGGCAATGGCGGCAACGTCTCCCTCGATCCCGAAGGCGACATCCAAGTTGACTCGATCAACGCCCAAGGTGGCGAAAGGGGTAGAGGCGGTAGCGTGGACATTACCACCGCACGGTTTTTCCGCGCTTTGGGTATTTTCACAGATAGAAATGATATAGAATCTAGCATCTCCACCGCCGGAGGAACTGG
Source organism: Microseira sp. BLCC-F43 (assembly GCF_041929235.1). NCBI lineage: Bacteria > Bacillati > Cyanobacteriota > Cyanophyceae > Aerosakkonematales > Aerosakkonemataceae > Microseira > Microseira sp. BLCC-F43. The sequence continues at coordinate 37,345 of NZ_JBHFNP010000315.1, read as the reverse complement.
CGGCGGGTCGATTGCAATTCGACATGGGGGAGGGGCAAACACCGCCTTTGTCGTGCAGCGCGACCCGAACAACGGCAACACGGTTGATACTACGAATAACGGCACCAGAGGCAACATTACAGCTGGCACTGGTTCGGAAGAAACTGTAAGACCCGGATCTTATTTTGGACCTTTTACCCAGGGTTTAACCCAAGTCATTACAACCCCCGGCAACAGTCCGCTTCCAACTAATCCGACTAATCCAACTAATCCAACTAATCCCACTAATCCAACTAATCCAACTAATCCGGGGAATCCCACTAATCCAACTAATCCAACTAATCCGGGGAATCCAACTAATCCAACTAATCCAACTAATCCGGGGAATCCCACTAATCCAACTAATCCAACTAATCCAACTAATCCGACTAATCCAACTAATCCAACTAATCCAACTAATCCAACTAATCCAACTAATCCAACTAATCCAACTAATCCAACTAATCCGGGGAATCCGACTAATCCAACTAATCCGGGGAATCCAAACAATCCCACCAATCCGACTAATCCGGGGAATCCAAACAATCCCACCAATCCGACTAATCCGGGGAATCCAAACAATCCGACTAATCCGACTAATCCGGGGAATCCAAACAATCCGACTAATCCGACTAATCCGGGGAATCCAAACAATCCGACTAATCCTAATAATCCGGGTGGCGGCAATAGTGGCGGTGGGCAAGTTGCAAACGAAACCAGAATTGGAACCGACCTTGAGGGGGAAACGACTGCGCCGATTGAGGCAAACAATGCAGTCGCGAGCAGAGTATCTATTGATACTACTGAGCCTATGCGAGACAATATTACTCAGGCACTGCAAAGGGGGAACATAGAACAGGCAGTATCGCTGATTGAGCAACTCAGACAACAAGAATTTGCCAATTACTTTGAAGGGAATATCTCGCAACTGCCTTTGAGTCCAGTATCGCTGGAAAAAATAGGGGAGATTTTGGGCTTAATTGCCGAACGCACGGGGAAAAAAGTGGCTGTTATTTACGTATTGGCTAGCCCACAACAATTAGATTTAGTGTTAGTCACTCCCAATTGCAAATCAATTGACAGAAGCGTGCCAGAGGCGAGGCGCGAGGTTTTGCGCCGCAATTGCCAAACCGTTTACGTTAGGGTTCCAGAGGCGAAGCGCGAAGTTGTGCTGCAATTGGCGAGAGAATTTCGTCAAACGATCACCGATCCCAACGAAAGGGACACTGATAGTTACAAAGCACCGGCGCAACAACTATATCAGTGGTTAATTGCACCTTTGGCAGCCGAATTGCAAGCGAGGGGGATAGATGCGATCGCATTCTCATTGGATGCTGGTTTGCGAACTCTTCCCATCGCCGCTTTGTACGACGGGAAACAGTTTCTGGTAGAAAAGTACAGTATCAGCTTAATTCCCAGCATTAATTTAACCGATACTCGCGTTGGCGATATCAAGAGCGCCCAAGTTCTGGCAATGGGTGCATCAGAATTTAAAGAGTTAAATCCGTTACCTGCCGTCCCAGTAGAATTATCTACCATTACTAACGAGTGGTCGGGTAAAGGATTTCTCAACGAACAGTTCACCCTGGCAAATCTTAAATCCCAACGTGCAGCTACACCTTTTGGCATCATTCACTTAGCAACTCACGGAGAATTCAAACCCGGAAAACCCAATAACTCTTACATTCAGCTGTGGGACACCCAACTCAAATTAGACCAATTGCGGCAATTGAGATGGAATAAACCACCTGTGGAATTATTAGTATTGAGTGCCTGTCGCACAGCGGTAGGAGATGAACAAGCTGAGTTGGGGTTTGGAGGATTGGCGGTAGCATCGGGCGCTAAAACAGCGTTAGCCAGTTTGTGGTATGTATCCGATGCCGCCACGTTAGCACTGATGAGTGAGTTTTATCCACAATTAAAGCGAGTTGCAATTAAAGCAGATGCACTCAGGGAAGCACAAATTGCCATGCTGAGGGGACAGGTACGCCTGCAAGGGGGTCAATTGCAAGTTCCGGGATTGTCCTCTGTTTCCCTCCCGCCAGAATTAGCACAGTTGGGAGATAAAACTTTGGCACATCCCTTTTATTGGGCAGGTTTTACGATGATTGGAAGTCCTTGGTAGGGAAGGGGATCGATCCCCCCCAACCCCCAATGCCTTGGGGGGCTACGGGGGGATCCCCCCAACCCCCCAAGGCATTGGGGGCTACGGGGGGATCTAGGAAAAATCATCGATTTGGCAACCAGAGATTTTGACAGAAACAAAGGTAATGACCTCGGCGCGTAGACGACCGAGAAACCGGGTTTCTGGCAGCGCTCTCTGATTGCAAAGCGATGATTTTTCCTAGAAACAAAGGTGATTTGCCTCGGTTCTGGTTTGTTTGCAGAAACCGAGAAACCGGGTTTCTGCCAGCGCTCTCTGATTGCAAAGCGATGATTTTTCCTAGAAACAAAGGTGATTTGCCTCGGTTCTGGTTTGTTGGCAGTTTCCACTTTAGTCGTGTAATAATTTTATCCAAGTGCAAGGATAGGGCGACTGGGAGCATCATCGATAAACAAGCTGCTAACTCGAGGCAAGAGTTGGTTCGAGCTACTAATAATTCCGCATCTTAACTGGGTACATCCATATGCGCGTAAGTCCTAGCCCTCATAATTCCGTATCTTAACTGGGTGCATCCAGCGAGATACCTGATTCCAGTTGAGATAATTACTATGTCCAATAATCCATTCAGCGTTGGTCAACCAGTTCCCCCAGAGCGATTTGTGGGGCGAAGCTATGAAATTGCGGCGGCATTCGACCAAATCTATAATCGCGCTCATTTGGCGCTTTGGGGAGGTCCTGGAATGGGTAAGACCTCCTTTTTGCAGTTGCTGGCGTCGCCGCAATTCTGGAAAAATAACGGATTAGATCCATCTAAGGCTGCGATCGCTCTACTTAATTGCGAGAATATCATTCCCTTCACTCCCTCTGGCTTTTGGCGGGAAGTCTTGAGCTTAATCAAAAATAACTTGGTCAGCGAACCTGAATTACAGGGTGAAATTGAAACGTTATTGCAAACGGATACAACAACCAAAGATAGCCTGCGCCAGATATTGGGGAAGCTTGGGAAAAAAAATAAATTCTTGGTGCTGCTGGTAGATGACTATGATGCAGCTCTGCGCCCAAACGAGCAGTACACTGAAGCCAACGTGGAACAATTCGTCACCGAATGCCGTAGTTTGGCTGTTCACTGCAAGGAGAGCAAATATCTCTCGATGATAGTCGCTTCTCTCAGGCGCCTGAATGAACTTGGACCCCCCCTGCGAGCAACTGCTTCACCTTGGTATAACCACTATCTTTTCCAGTCCCTCAAGCCATTTAATCAAAATGAAATTGCTCACCTACTCGGCATCCCAATGACACCAGAATTACGGGATGCGATTGAAGAAATTGCTGGTGGACACCCGCGTTTATTACAGATAGCTGGTTATTTGCTTTACAGAGAACTGCGAACCGGGAAAGTCCCTGATGTGCAAGCTTTTGTTCAGGATTTTGAAAGCTCTACCCAGCCATTTTTTCACAGTATTTGGGCCAGGAGTTCTGAACCAGAGCAGACTTTGTTGATGCTGATGGCTCTGTTTCATTTAAAAGGTCGTCTGCATAAGAACAAACAGTTTGATTTGCGGGGCATGGATCTAATTTTCACCCAAAGAGAGCGCGAGTTAACCAAACTAGAAGAACAACTTGTAATTACCCGCGTTAACGGTGGAAAAGTGCCATACAGCTTCACTTCATCAATCATGGAACGATGGGTGATTCAAGAGATTTGGAATGCGGATAAGGCTTTCCTGCAAGAACGACAAAAGGTGTTTCTCAACCTCATGAGTCACTCTCAAGTCAAAAAATTCCAAAGCTCAATTAACTGGCTATGGACGAATAAAAATGAAGTGCCGTCTACTCTTGAATGGTTGGCTAAATTAGTAGCCGCTTTGAACGGATTGATATAGCGGCTTGCACGCGCATGAGGTACACCTGAGTTTGTCAAGCGCGCACCCTTAAGGGTGCGCGCTTGACAAACGAAGCCAAAAGGCTGTACCTCATACGGCTGCAATCTGCTGTAATTTGATTCCTTTGAACAACTGGGTTTATTCAACAATACCTTTGCCAAAATCCAACAGCCACTAAGGGTGCGGCTATAGGAGCAAAGGCTGCCAGAGCAGCCTGGATTTGACCAACCCATCACCTTTGTTTCTGCGTCGATCTCTAGTTAAAAAGCGACATTTTTCCGAGAAACCCGGTTTCTTTAGCCGGTGCCTGCTACGCCTAAGACTAACCCATCACCTTTGTTTCTGCGTCGATCTCTAGTTAAAAAGCGACGATTTTTCCGAGAAACCCGGTTTCTTCAGCCGGGAAAATTGACCAAGGTATTGTTGAAAAAAACCTGGTTTTTCAATAGCTTAAATAACTTTGACAAACTACTGGAAACCTGTGGAGATAGAGAATATGGTTGGGAACACAAATCCTAGAAATCCTTACATTGTCGGTGTTCCTATAACAGATCCGAACAAGTTTTTTGGTCGAGAAAGTCTGTTCGCCTTTATTGAGGACAATCTGAGGCAGAATGTAAAAGTTATCTTGTTGCACGGTCAACGACGTATAGGTAAGTCGTCTGTACTCAAACAGATTCCCAACAAAGTTGGGAATAATGAGTTTGTTTTTGTTCCTTTTGATTTGCAAGGTCACAGTCAGTCAACTCTGAGTAGTATACTGCATGACCTAGCTCAGGAGATTGTCCAACACCTTGAGCGACAAGATATGGTGCTGCCGAATATTCAAGACTTAGAAGGAGATACAGATATATTATCTCGTGATTTTTTACCCACAGTTTATCAGGCAATCGGCGATAAAAATCTGGTGTTGTTGCTGGATGAGTTTGATGTTGTGGAAAGCCAAAACAACATACTAAATAATGGCGCTGGTTTTTTTAAATATTTACAATCGCTCACTAGCAACCAGGAAAAATTATTTATAATTCCGGTAGTGGGACGGAATGTGAACGATCTGACAAATCTGCTTAGTTTGTTGGGAAGTGCGCCTCACCAGGAAATAAGTTTTCTAGATGATACAAGTGCTAAACGACTGATTAGGAACCCAGCGCAGGAAATTATGACATACGAAGAGGAGGCGATCCAAGAAATTCGGAAACTATCGGGAGGGCATCCGTATTTTACCCAAGTAATCTGCTCTTGTCTTTTCACGAAAGCAAATTTGAACAATAATTGGACGGTCACTCGTGCAGATGTAGAGAGTATTGTAGACAAGGCAATTGAAAGTGCTGAAGGTGGCTTGGCATGGTTCTGGGATGGACTGTCTATACCAGAGAAAGTGATTTTTTCAGCGGTAGCAGAATCTCAAAAGATAGCTATTGATAAAAATCAAATAGTTCCGGAAAAACCTTTAACGTTACTAAAAAAGCATCGAATCAGCACAAAAATTTACCTGTTGGATGCAGTAAAAAACCTAGTCATAAATGGTTGGTTGGATGACATAGGACTGAGAGTGAAAGTTGAATTAGTTCGCCGCTGGTTGGTAAAACATCACCCACTTACGCAGGTAATGAATAATGAACTGAAGGAACTTAAAAGTCAAAATAGCAAAGTCGCGATCCTGTTTAAAAGTCAACGAATTCTGATAGGCTCAATAGCAGCCGCAGCGATCGCTGTAGGTTTCGGAGTTTATCGAGTGGCAACTCCTTGCCCCGCAGGTGAACACAAAGCATTATTAGGTATTCGATGTGAAGCAGATACGGGAAGGATTAGTCGCGGCGATCGCAGGTTTTTTCCCAATAATCAAAACCCCAATCGCGACCGTGGCATTGCCGCATTCAAACAAGGCAATTACTCCCAAGCAGCGCAATTCTTTAAACTCGCTGTTGAAGATAATCGCAACGATCCAGAAGTGCTAATTTACTACAACAATGCACTGGCAAAGCAACAGGGTTCTCCTATAACTTTGGCAGCAGTCGTGCCAGTAGATAACCGAGAAGGAATAACTCAAGAAATTTTACGCGGTGTGGCACAGGCACAAAATCAGTTTAATCAAAAAAGGGGATTAAACGGTCGCTTACTGGAAATTGTCATCGCCAATGATGGTAACCAACCAGAACAAGCTAAACAAATAGCTCAGGCGTTGGTGAAAGACCAATCTGTACTGGGAGTAATCGGACACTACTCTAGCGATGCTACCAAATCGGCACTAAATGAATACAAAAAAGCTGAAGTAGCCACTATCTCTCCCACCAGCACCAGTACATCTTTGCAGCGTGATAATTTCTTTAGGACAGTTGCTTCTGATGCTGCTGCTGGAAAACAGTTAGCTGAATATGCCAGAAAATCCCTGAACTTAAACTCAGTTGCGATTTTCTTTGATCCTGAGAGTTCCTACAGCGACAGTCTCAGGGAGGAATTTACAAAGAACTTTGAAAAACTAGGAGGTAGCGTAGTGAGGAAGATTGATTTGACCGAATCGCAATTCAATCCACAAACAGAAGTTGCAAAGAGTCTGTATAAAGATAAGGCACAAGCAATTGTGTTGTTTCCGGACGCAAAAAACACTGATGTGGCGATGAAAATTGCTACAGCTAACGCCCAGCAGACGACTAGGCTAAAGACTAGCTCCCAAAATCCACAAAGACAAGGGCTAAAGTTGTTAGGAGGGGATGCTTTATATAGCCAGACAATTTTGGATCAAGGCGGTCAAGATGTTGAAGGGTTGATTCTATCTGTATCTTGGTTCAGGGAAGCACAACAAGCAAAAAAATTCGCAACAGCAGCAGCGAAGCAATGGGGAGGAGAAATTAGCTGGCGCACTGCTAGTAGCTATGATGCAACTCAGGCTTTTATTAAAGCTTTATCACCTAATCCCAGTCGCGCTACAGTTCTGCGAGGACTTCAAAATATCAATATTTCAGCCAATGAAACTTCAGGTGATTCTCTCAAGTTTACTCCTGAAGGAGAACGACAGAATCAACCCAAGCTTGTTAAGGTTGAGGGAGGTAAATTTAAGCTCCTACAATAGACTTCCTCAATGGCGGGCAGGATGCCCACCCCACAAGAGTTGTGCCCCTGATGATATAGTACGGTTGGCAAGACCTGCACTTAACGCCTGTGGACAATTTGGAGCCGACTCCCTTGGTTGAAGCAGGCAGCAGACCCTCTAGAAGTTATTTCTGGTTGAATGGTAAACTTTAGATAAGTTTAGCCAAGTTCTGTAGAGCAGTGTCAGTGCATTTACGCTATCCGCTAAACACTGGACAAAACTGGACAACCATTAGCAAACGGTGAAGAGATAGCCAGCCTAAGCGAAAGCTACGTTTTGAGAGTCATGACACCTACAGGTGCTTTCCAGTCTGTGGCTCTGTCGTCAAAGATTAAACAGGTCTATTTAGCTAAGCTAGTGTCTTTGACAAAACACAAGCCCTCAAAACATTGGCGAGGAAAACATTACCCCGAAAGGGAGGACATTTATGTCTAATTTTGTCTTTGTTCTAGATACCAATTTTCAACCGCTTGACCCAGTACCACCAGGACAAGCAAGGCGATTGTTAAACCAAGGAAAAGCCGCTATCTATAGGCGTTACCCGTTTGCAATCATCTTAAAACACGCAGTTCCAAGCCAGAAAACACAGCCGCATCAACTAAAAATTGATCCGGGTTCTAAGGTTACTGGGTTAGCAATTGTACAGGGCAGTAAAGTTATCTGGGGTGCCCAGTTAACCCACAGAAGACAGCAAATTAAGAACGATCTAGAATCGCGTCGCGCTATTCGTCGCCACCGCAGAAACCGTAAAACTAGGTATCGCAAGCCACGGTTTTTAAACCGGACTCGGAAAGCAGGGTGGTTACCACCCAGCCTGCGATCGTTGGTGGAAAATGTACTAACTTGGGTGATGCGGCTACGTCGATATGTTCCGATTACTGGCATATCTCAGGAGTTGGTCAAATTCGATACGCAAAAACTACAAAACCCTGAAATATCAGGCATAGAGTACCAACAGGGAGAACTTGCAGGGTACGAGATTAGAGAATATTTACTCCACAAATGGGGTAGGAAGTGCGCTTATTGCGGCAATCAAAATGTACCGCTTGAAGTCGAACACATCCAACCAAAATCGAGAGGAGGAAGCGAGAGAGTTTCTAATTTGACCATTGCTTGCCATCAATGCAATCAAGCAAAAGGAAATCAAGATATTCAAGATTTTTTAGCACAAAAGCCGGATGTGTTAAGTCGGATCGCAAAGCTTGCCAAACGACCATTAAAAGATGCAGCCGCAGTAAATGCTACTCGCTTCGCTCTATTGAACAGATTAAAACAGACATGCCTGCCAGTTGAAACCGGAACGGGCGGCAGAACTAAATACAACCGCACTGTGTTGGGACTGCCTAAAACTCATTGCTTAGATGCTGCTTGTGTAGGAGTAGTAGAAAGCTTGCAAGTATTGACCTCTAATCCATTGTTGATTGTGGCTAAGGGGTGGGGAAATCGCCAAATGTGTACGCCTAATAAATACGGCTTTCCAACCAAACATAGAACGCGGTGCAAGACGTTCTTTGGCTTTCAAACTGGCGATATGGTGCAAGCGACTCTACCCGCAGGAAAGTTTGCAGGCACTCATGTTGGTAGGCTAGTAGTTAGAAAAAGCGGAGTTTTTGAGCTGATTTCGCCGAGAGGAAAGGTTAGCCCAGTGCGCCACAAATACTGCAAAGCAATTCATCGTAACGATGGTTATATGTATGGGTTTTCCACCTTTGTCCAGCAATTCGGCGATGCTTAGGTGTGGCGATCGCAAAAATCCTGACATGATTGGTGTTCCTATTTATGAGATATTCATTGGCTGGCAGAAATCCTTACATCATCGGTCGTCCAATCAATAACGCGGAATTCTTTGTCGGGCGAGAAAGAATACTCCGCTTTGTTGACGATAATCTGAGATTTGGTGAAAAAGTTATCTTGTTGGACGGTCAAAGACGTATCGGGAAGTCGTCTGTAGTGCGTAATATTCCCAAGTTTGTTTCATCAGATGAGTTTGTCTTTGTTCCTTTCAACCTGGAAATCTACAGCCAAGCAACCCTCAGCACAATCTTGGTAGACCTGGCTAAAGAAATCATCGCACACCTGCAACTGGATGAGCGGATAAAGCCGCCTTCAATTCCAGATTTAGAAAAAGACCCATATATTTTTTATAGCCAATTTTTGACCCAAGTATATCAGGCATTGGGCGAAAAAAATCTGGTTTTGTTGCTGGATGAATTTGATATTCCAGGCAGTGATTATTCAGTTCCAGTAGTTCAAGAGTTATTCCCCTATTTACATTCTATCTTAGAGGTAGATAAGAAACTATTCACGGTTCTATGTTTAGGACGGCAATCCCCAGATCTGCCGAATTTACTCAGGTTATTTAAGGGTGCGCCATACCAGGAAATTGGTTTGCTAGATGAGGCAAGTACTAAATATTTAATTACTAAACCAGCTGAGGGAGTTCTGACATACGAAGAGGAGGCGATCAAAGCCATTCTGGAACTGTCGGGCGGGCATCCTTATTTTACCCAAGTAATCTGCTTTTCTATTTTCGGGCAAGCAAGGGATTTAGATAACTGGACGGTGACTCGTGCAGATGTAGAAAGGATTGTAGGCAAGGCAATTGAAAGTGCTGAAGCTGGATTGGCATGGTTCTGGGATGGACTGTCTCGTCTAGAAAAAGTAGTTTTTTCAGCGGCAGCAGAAGCTGAAACAATAGCTAGTGAAAAAGCAGATAAATTTCCAGAAAACCTATTAAAGCTGCTCAAAAGCTATGGAGTTCCCAGAACAGAATCCCTCGTTGAAGCAGCAAAACAACTGGTGGCAAGGGGTTTTTTGGATGACAAGACACGCAAAGTAAAAATAGAATTAGTCCGCCGCTGGTTGTTGAAACGTCACCCAGTCGAACAAGAGGTACGTGAATTAAAAAAACTAGAAAAGGTTGAAGCAAAAATAGTTAATAGCAGAGCGATTGGCGGGCAATTATCAGGACAAAAACAAGATCTAGCGATCGCACCTATTATTCCCGCCGATGCCCCAGTTGTAAACAAGCGAGTTCTGTTAGGAACGGTGGCAGCAATAGGAGTAATCTCTGCTGCTGTAGGTTTCGGCGTTTATCGTTTGGTAACTCCTTGTCCACCAGGTCAAGAGAAAGTATTAGGTATTAGTTGCGTAGCCGATGGGAGTAATATTAGTCGCGGCGATCGCACGTTTTTTCCTATTACTGGTAACCCGAATCGCACCCGTGGCATTGCCGCATTCAAACAAGGCAATTACTCCCAAGCAGCGCAATTCTTTAAACTCGCCGTCGCAGATAATCGCAACGACCCAGAAGTGCTAATTTACTACAACAATGCACTGGCAAAGCAACAGGGTTCTCCTATAACTTTGGCAGCAGTCGTGCCAGTGGATAACCAAGAACCAATAGCTAAAGAAATTTTACGCGGTGTGGCACAGGCACAAAATGAGTTCAATGAAAAAGGAGGATTAAACGGTAGATTATTGGAAATTGTCATCGCCAACGATGCTAACACCCCGGAACAAGCTAAACAAATAGCAGCTGATTTGGTGAAAGACAAATCTGTACTGGGAGTAATCGGACACTACTCTAGCGATGCTACCAAATCGGCACTAAATGAATACAAAAAAGCTGAAATAGCCACTATCTCTCCCACCAGCACCAGTACATCTTTGCAGGGTGATAATTTCTTTAGAACAGTGCCTTCTGATGCTGCTGCTGCTCAAAAATTAGCTGAATATGCCAGAAAATCTCTAGACTTGAACTCAGTTGTAATTTTCTACAATCCTGATAGTTCCTACAGCGACAGTCTCAGGGAGGAATTTACAAAAAACTTTGAAAAACTAGGAGGTAGCGTAGTTCGGAGGATTGATTTGACGGAATCGCAATTCAATGGAGAAACAGAAGTTGCCAAGAGTCTGTATGAAGATCGATCGCAGGCAATTGTGTTGTTTCCCGACGAGCAAAATACTGATGTGGCGCTGAAAATTGCCACAGCTAACGCCCAGCAGACACAAGGGCTAAAGTTGTTAGGAGGGGATGCTTTGTATAGCCAGACAATTTTGAACGAAGGCAATCGAGATCTTGAAGGCTTAATTTTAGCTGTATCTTGGTTTAGGGAAGCACCACAAGCAAAAAAATTCGCAACAGCAGCAGCGCAGCAATGGGGAGGAAATGTGAACTGGCGCACAGCTAGTAGCTATGATGCGACTCAGGCGTTTATTCAAGCTTTGTCGCCCAATCCCACTCGCGCTACAGTTATGCGAAGACTTCAAAATATCAATCTTTCAGCCAGTGAAACTTCAGGTGATTCCCTCAAGTTTACTCCTCAAGGGGAACGACAGAATCAACCCAAGCTTGTTAAGGTTGAGGGAGGTAAATTTAGGCTTCTACAATAGACTTCTGCAACAAAGAAACTTCCTAGACAGGCGAGACGCCTATCCCACAAGAGTTACTTGGAGATGCAACTGTGCGATCGCATCTCACTCATGAATCCTTGAATACCAATATTTCCCGTGAATTTCCACCTCTGTTATCAGGAGATCGCTAGAGCGAGCGTGACTTCTAATAAAAGAAGTTTCATTTGTTACTTGCTGTTTCTGACTCGTCAGATTCTAGCACGACATCTTCATACAAAAGTGCGATCGCGCACCTAAAATCAACGCTACTTAAATAAATTTCCTCTCCTTCTGCATAGGTATAAAGCTCCCAAATTCCTCTATCATTTAATCGAAAAACTTCAACATTCATCTGTTCCGCACCGATCAAAACGTATTCTCTGAGAGTCGAAATGCGGCGATATTGTTGGAACTTTTTCCCCCGATCAAAACTTTCTGTACTCGGTGAAAGAACCTCAACAATTAGACAAGGATGATAAATTACTTTGTCGGCGTTTCTGTCCCTTTCGTCACAACTTACCATTACATCAGGATAGTGAAAGGGGCCTTTTTCAGATACACCTACTTTGGCATCAAAAACGAAGTGACGACAAGAACCACCTCGCAGGTGATTTTTCAACTGATAGAACAGGTTACCAGCAATAGTAGCATGGGCAAGCGTTCCCCCAGTCATGGCAAACACTTCGCCGTTGATATATTCGTATTTAATTGGTTGCTTTTCTTCCCATTCTAGATATTCTTGGGGACTCATGTATTTAGGTTCGGGAGTAGCTACCATAGTAAACCTCCTGGTGCAGTTAAACGAATTTAGAGATGCGTTAGCGCAGCGTGACGCAGACATATCGCTTATCTTATATCCTCAATTATACAACTTTAATAAATGCCTTTTACCCTCGCATATTTTTTGGCAAAAAAGGGGGACAAGCGAATCTGAAAATATCAAATTGCATTGAGCGAGCGCATTATCCCCAGAAACCTGAATTTCCCAGTACTTAACTCCCTAACTGTTCCACAAAACTTTGATGTTCTGGCGTTGCCAACCCTATCTGCAACACAGACTGCACCTCGCCTAAACTCCCTGCAATTAAAGCCGGAACTGCTAACCATAAACCTGGAAAAACTTCGCTTCTAACAATTCCCGATTCATCTCCTAATAAAGAAACATATTCGACTTCTCTTAAACGAAACCAATCAATTCTTTGTTCGTAAACTTGCCAAATTAAATATTCTTGAACCCCGGTGCGCCGATAAACTATCAATTTATCTCGCAAGTCATAAGCAGCGCTACTCGCCGCTATTTACGCAATAAATTCCGGCGCACCTTCAACATAATTATCTTCAGTAATAATAGATTGTCCGCCAACTTCAATTCGCAACAGTGCATCGGGTTGAGGTTCGTTATCTGGATCGAGGCGTACTGTCGTATTGTCTGCTAAGTTAACCCCTGGCGTGGCAATCCAGTAAATTCCTAACCAAGTCATAATTAGCGCATGTGGTGTGCCGTGAATAACTCGGACTGGCGATCCCATGTATACAATTCTTTCAATTAATTCGGCTTTCTTCAAGTTGGGCATGGCATCGTAGCGTCGTTCAAATTCTGCCCTTGTGATGCGATCGCCGTTTTCCAGTGGTAATATTTTCGGCATGATTCCTGTCATGATTCGACCCTCAACCATTTGTTCCGATTGTGCCATATCGCTTTTTTGTGCATTGATGGGTTTTGTGCGTTGGCGGTAGCCTGTGCGGCAGCACGTATCGCTTTGATATAGATCCAGAGGCGGGCAAGATGCCCACCCCACAAGCATTTTTTGGCTTTGTGGAGTAGGCGGCGGGCAAGATGCCCACCCCACAAGCATTTTTTGGCTTCTAAACGCCCCCCAAGGCATTGGGGGTTGGGGGGATCGATTTTGGCTCCTAAACGCCCCCCAAGGCATTGGGGGTTGGGGGGATCGATATCGACAAATTAACGTCCCGATTTTCTGATCGCTAATTTAATCCGTCGCCGTTTGCGGTAACGAGTAAGAATGCTTACCACCTGACCAGGTTTTCCCGTTGGTTGCGGTGGACTCCACTCGTCTACTCGGGCAAAGTCTTTTGCGTACAAGGTTTGGATGGTTTCCATCACCCCGTCGGGAGAACTGATAATCAACACCCGCACGACTTCCCGAGTGTCTTCGCCTGCGTCAGAATTTGGACGAACAGATGCGCCAGAGTCTTGCAAAAACTCTTGGGCCATGATATTTTATCCTGATTTTTTGGTTTTCCTCAAAAAAGCCAAAAATCTAGCCACCCCGCTGGCATGAGAAAGCAGGGTGGCTACAGAGAAAATGTTACAATTCTCGATTAGCCTCCCGACTGGGTATGACAGTTTGGGGGGTGAAGCTGTCCATTGCTGTTGCTAGCGGCTTTGGGCAGCGAAACTAGATTTTCCAGCCATATAGGTTGCCGTCCGGTTTAGGTCTGGCAACCTATAGTTGTTGAGCATAGCGGCAATGAAGACAATCGTCAAGAGGTGCGCTCGGGAATGATGGGTGGGGGTGCGCTCCGGGTAAAATATGCGAGCGATCGCTCAATAAACTCCTGCAAAAACTCTTGTGGGATAGGCGACACGAGCAGTCTTTGGCTTGATTTATTGGAGAGGTCTATTAACGCAAGTTGCTAGTGATGGAATATTGGTATTAGATGCCAACAAATCAAGAGGATAAATTCATGAAAAAGTCACATCTGTTTCTAGGCATTCTCACTGCCATCATCATAATTGTAGGAATTGGTAGCAAGGCTTTTCTACAGCCATTGCCTCCCTTGCCACCTCCGCCTCAGAATTCTCCACTACCGATGCAAAAACCCAATCAGGAACCCTCATTGCCGAGTGAGAAAGTTACATTACCAAATCCAGAAACTTTGCTAGATATCGCAGCCAATCTGGCGAGCGAAAAATACCAAAATGCTTCCTGTGAAGACTTATCCAAGATGAAACCCCAATCCAAAAAGAGTGCGCCAACAGGGGGGACACCGGAAGCAGTACTCCAGACTAAGGCGATTGAAATGTTGCGGCAGAATCCTGAGATCCGTAAAGAATTTATCAATCGCGTGGCACCACCCATCGCCAATAAAATGTTTGACTGTAAAGTTATTCCCTAGAGAGGAGGACTTGATGAAAAAGTCTCATCTGTTGTTTCTAACTGCTTTGATTTCTATAGCAATATTTGTCAGTTCTTGTGCCAACTTTACATCCAAGGAAGCTTTGTTGGATATAGCTGCCAATCTCGTCATCAACAAATACCAAAATGCTTCCTGTGAAGAGGTCGCTCAGATGCAACCTCAGTCTAAGTCCGCAACAAGTTCACAAGCTGACGGCGGGAAAGAAGCGGATCTCCAGGCAAAAGCGATCGAAATGTTGCAGAAGAATCCTGAGATGCGTCAGCAATTTATCAATCGAGTCGCTGGGCCAATTGCCAATAAGATGTTTGAATGTAACCTAATTCCCTAGCTTTCTATTTGGCTCTCCCGTATTTAGGGCTATCAATTTATCTAATCATATGATGTCCGGCTTTTCGCCCTTAATTAAAACTCCCTGGTTCACCACTCTCCCTTGTCACCGCGTCATTCTTAACTATGGGTATTCAAGCGGACATGATATCATTCGTAGGTTGGGTTGAGCATCGCGAAACCCAACTTTCTCAGGATTTATGGTGCGTTACGCTATCGCTAACGCACCCTACATATGGAGTTTAAATCTGGATTCATGGTGCGTTACGCTATCGCTAACGCACCCTACATATGGAGTCTAAATCTGGATTCATGGTGCGTTACGCTATCGCTAACGCACCCTACATATGGAGTAGGGGCGAAGCATTCTGGCGACAATTGATCGCGATCTACAACAATCTTTCTTCCCGAATGCTTCGCTCTGCCGAGATCTAGATAGAATTCAAACTATGCCCCTTTTGTCAACCTCTTTTAATCGACTGGGGCTCTAGGGACTAATGACTACCTGAAAATAAAAGCCGGAATCTTGAGCGTTTTCACCTCTGTCCCTTAGGTTAATTAAGGGATAAGCGTAATCAAGGCGCAAGTTTACTTTAGGAATTGGTTGCCACAATAACCCTAAACCTACTCCGGCTAAAAATCTTTGGTCTGATGAGGAATTGGGATTATTTGATCCGTTCCAAACCGAACCAAAATCGATAAATGGTGCTACTTGGAATATCGCGGCACCATCGGCATCCCGTTGTAAGGTAATGCGGTCTTCGATTGAGAATCTGAAACCATTATCACCAGATCGAATGTTTTGCCGATAGCCGCGCAAGGATTGACCGCCGCCGATGACAAATTGCTGCGATGGTAATAAGCTGTTTGGTGTTAGTTGTACGTCGGCTTGTAAAATTAGCAAATTAGATTCTGAAAGCCTTTGTACGCGCTGTAATTGACCCAGCCAACTGAAAAAGCGAGCATCTGGAATTGGGTCGGGATTGGTGGTGGCGTCGAATAAACTGGTGCCGAAACTAAATTGACTTCGGACTGCTGTTGCTCCCATTGCATCTCGGCGAATATAGTCTTGTCCAAACTTGAATGTGCTGGTGCGGCTTCTACCTTCTTCATCTGGTCCAATGCCAAAACCAAACGGGCGATCGCCGATAAATGTTTGACCTTCTTGAAATGTAAAACCAATCGATAAAGCAAATTCTTGACGCACAGAGCGAATCAGCGGCTGTCGGAAACTAATTTCGTATAATTGAGAATCGCCGTTAATATCTAATTCATCAAATTCTGGGGCAGTTACTTCAAACCAATTCGGTGCAGCACGCAATTGTAAAGTGCCTTCTCTTGCATTCAACGGGATACGATAGATAAAGTCAAGGGCATTTGAACCTCCAGTTGTAGAACGGTAATAAGAAGCAAAAATTTCATCTCCCAAGCCGGTAAGATTGCGATAAGTTAAATTAACGCCCAATCGTTCCGAACCAACGCTAGGCGGCGAGTAATTGTCAAGGCTAAAGTTACTTCTAAATTGGTCAGCTTCTGTAATGCGAACTCGCAGAATACTTTGACCTAAACTTGTCCCCGATCGCAGGTTGGCTTCTATATTTTCCAATAGAGGATTCGTCCGCAGCAGTCGGAGTTGGTCTTCTAATTCGGCGGTATTGAGGGGCGTACCCGTTCCCAAGCGCACGCGCGAGCGCACATATCCACGATTCAACCGGCGCGTTCCTTCAATCTCAATCCGCTCTACACTGCCTTCAATGACGCGAATTTGCACTATCCCATCGGCGATCGTTTGGTCTGGCAAAACCGCTCTGGAGGTAATATAACCCCGGTCGATGTAAAGTTGAGTAATCGCATCCGCAACGCCCCTCAGTTCTTCTAAAGTCACTTCCCGTCCTTCATACTTTTGGATGATGCGATTAAGCTCATCTTGAGAGAAAATAGTACTACCGCTAACTTGAATTTTCCGCACAGAAATCCTCACCGGAGGGGTTTCTGGCGAGGGTGTAGGCGTGGGAGTCGGTAATATGGGTTCGTCTGGTTCGGGGGTTGTGGGTTGGGGGGTTGGGGCGGGTTGCAGGAAACGATCTTCGTTGGGGTTGGGTTGAGGATTAAATGGTGGAACCGGCAGATTTTCTCTTGGTTGAGTATTATCTATTGGCGGTGCAGTCTGGGCGATGGGTTGTGTCGCCGGGGGTATTTCAGCCGCAGGGAGGGATTTGGCTGTGGCGATTTGCGTCGCAACGGCAACGCCCTTCGCACCAGTCAGACAAATACCACCGATCGAGAGTTGAAGCAGCAAAAAGCGGGAATACACTAGAAATCCTTTCCTAAAGGAGGCTATGCGGAAGGCACCCACCTACAGAAGCACAATTATTTTATTGCGATTGACGACCTGCAATAGTTTACGAAGTTTGCAACGGTTCTCAAATTAAATGCTATGTGTATATTTGAATATGGGATTTGGAACGATGATGAACATCACAAACAAGAATGATTCAGATCGCGTTGTGCCTGATGGAAACGGGTAATACTAATAGACAACTGAACTCTAGCCGAGTCATCGACAGGGAACACACGAGCCGCCGACAGTTTCTCCAAGCAGACTGTCGGTTTTTTATTTGAATTAGGTAATGGGTCATGGGTAATGGGTAATGCGTAATGGGTCATTAGACATGTGGCAAAAATCACACTGGAGGGGCTTTCCTGCCCATCCCACAAGAGTCATTGTTTCTTGTGGGGTAGGCGTCCCGCCTGCCCAAGAATTTGATCAAAGGGACTTTTGCCAGATCAAGACTGACGCAAACACCAAAGTTTCTATGAAAAATCGTCGGTTTGGCAACTAGAGATCCCAGCTGGAAACTTTGGTGATAGGTCTCCCAAGCGTAAGTCCTGAAGATGTCTATTGCAAAGACGCTTCTCAAGCATGACCGATGACCCATTACCAATTACCAATTACCAGTGACCCAATTAAAATTTCCCCACCGCCTGGCGGTACTCTGACACAGCTTATGCCAGGAAGCACCGCCAAGGGTGGGGAACTTAGCTAAGATCAAACAAGAGGTATCGGTCAAAGCAGCTTCTCGCCGGTTTTTGGTGCTGCTGCCAAAGCGAACTTAGGACATTGACTGAATGATATAGTCAAAGTAAGGAGCTGCTTCGGTGGCGTCTTCCTCGGAAAGGAGTGCTAAAGAAGCTTTTTTCAGACAGCGGATCGATTCAACCATGCCGGGGACGGGGACGCCCAGGGAATTGTACATTTCCTTGACGCCAATCAACCCAATTTTCTCAATCGGTTCTTTGTCTCCGGAGAGAATTCCGTAGGTAATTAGACGCAGATACCAGCCGTAGTCTCTCAGACAAAGCGCCCGCTGACGCTGTCCGTAGGCGTTTCCACCCGGTGCGATAAAATCGGGACGTTTCTGCCAAAGCTGTTTGCTGGCTTCTTCTACTATCTTTTTCTCGTTTTCGGCTAATGTGTTGGCGATCCGCACCCGCTGTTCGCCGGTTTGAAAAAAGTCTTTGATACCTTTGAGTTCGCCGCTGCTGGGATATCGAAGTTCGTCGTCGGCTTTGAGAATAACTTGGCTAACTACACTCATGATTATTAGAGGTTGGGTGAATATCAATTTGTAGTTTAACGATTGAGTGGGACACAAATAAAGGGAGGGGAGCAGGTGAGCAAGCGAGCAGGTGAGCAGAGGACTAGAGGGGCAGGGAAGCAGGGGGGAAAACCTAATCGCCAATCGGATCCCCCCCTGCCCCCCCTTCACAAGGGGGGGAGCGACCATCACAAATCGGATCCCCCCCTGCCCCCCCTTCACAAGGGGGGGAGCGACCATCGCCTGACGGCTCCCCCCCTGGCTCCCCTGAAGAAGGGGAGGAGCGACCATCGCCTGGCGGCTCCCCCCCTGGCTCCCCTGAAGAAGGGGGGGAGCGACCATCACAAATCGGCTCCCCCCCTGGCTCCCCTGAAGAAGGGGGGGAGCGACCATCGCCTGGCGGCTCCCCCCCGGGCTCCCCTGAAGAAGGGGGGGAGCGACTATGACAAATCGGCTCCCCTGAAGAAGGGGAGGAGCGACCATCACAAATCGGCTCCCCCTCTGGCTCCCCTGAAGAAGGGGGGGAGCGACCATCGTCAGGCGGCTCCCGCCGTGGCTCCCCTTCACAAGGGGGGGAGCGACTATGACAAATCGGCTCCCCCTCTGGCTCCCCTGAAGAAGGGGGGGAGCGACCATGACAAATCGGCTCCCGCCCTGCCTCCCCTTCACAAGGGGGGGAGCGACCATCGCCTGGCGGCTCCCCTCCTGCCCCCCCTTCTTCAGGGGGGGAGCGACCATCGACAATCTTCTCAATGGCAGCAGGGGGAATTGGTGGAGGTGACGATTACCGATCTGACTGATGAGGGAGATGGGGTGGGGCGCACTCTTGAGCGGGTGGTGTTTGTGCCGGATACTGTAGTGGGCGATCGCATTCTCGCCCGCCTAGTCCGGGTTAAACCCGAATACGGTTTTGGCAAATTACACCAAATTCTGGAACCTTCGCGCGATCGCATCCGCCCTGGTTGCATTGTGGCGGATAAATGCGGCGGCTGTCAGTGGCAGCACATTAACTATGAATATCAGCTAGAAGCGAAGCGAAATCAAGTTATTCAAGCTTTAGAACGCATTGGCGGCATTTCTCACCCGCCTGTCGCTCCGGTGTTAGCGGCGAATTCGCCTTTGGGTTACCGCAACAAAGCTACCTATCCCTTGGGAATCTCATCTACTGGTGTTGTGCAAGCGGGATATTACCAAAAATCGAGCCACCATCTCATTAATTTAAATCAATGCCCGGTGCAAGATTCGCGATTAAATCCTTTGCTGGCAAATGTAAAGAAAGATATCGAAAACCGGGGTTGGCAGGTATACGATGAAAAACGCCACAAAGGGCAGGTGCGCCATTTGGGTCTGCGAATTGGGCGGCGGACTGGGGAAATGCTGCTAACGCTGGTAGTTAAGGATGGGGATTTACCGGGAATTGAAGCGCAGGCTCAAGAATGGTTGCAGCGATATCCTAATTTGGTGGGAGTGTCGTTAAACCGCAATCCTCAACGCACGAATGCGATTTTTGGCAATGAAACTCGCTGCATTGCGGGAAAACCCGATTTGGTAGAAGAATTTGCCAATTTGAAATTCCACATTCGCCCGGATACGTTTTTCCAAGTTAATACAGAAGTTGCCGAAGCACTGGTGCAGGCAATTACAGATGAGTTAAATTTGCAAGGCGATGAAGTGCTAGTGGATGCTTATTGTGGCATTGGTACGATGACGTTACCCCTAGCAAAACAAGTGGGTCAAGCAATCGGTTTGGAGGTGCAAGAGGAAGCAGTTGAACAAGCAAAGGCAAATGCAGAATTAAATGGGATAAATAATATCAATTTCCAGGTAGGAGATGTAGATAAATTGCTGCCGCAGTTAGAAGTAATGCCGGATATTGTATTGCTCGATCCGCCGCGTAAGGGATGCGATCGCCATGTCATCGATATCCTATTACAAATTAAACCCCAGCGCCTTGTCTATGTCAGTTGCAAACCCGCTACCCTCGCCCGCGACCTGAAATTATTATGTCAGGATGGGGAATATCGATTAACGCGGGTACAACCTGCTGATTTCTTTCCCCAAACCTCTCACGTTGAATGCGCTGCTTTCTTGGTGCGACAGCAAGCGATCGCTCTGTAGGGGCACGGCAGCAACTTTCTTTGCTGCATCCCTGAAATATTTTCCCCCGCCTGTAGGGGCACGGCACCAAAAAACTTTGCTGCATCCCTGAAAGATTTTCCCCCGCCTGTTGGGGCACGGCATCAACAAGCTAAGTTGCATCCCTGAAATATTTTCCCCCGCCGTGCCCCTACAATTTCTCCCACCCGCCCCCGTCAGTCGGCGGGTGGGAGCGATTTATGCAACCAGGGAAATTAGTCTCAATTCCCCTTCGCGTTATCCACCTTAAGGTAGAAGCCGTAACCGCTCTTTAGGGGTAATTTTATTAGGTACCCTATAGAGTTGGGAAAATAAATTGAGATTAAAAAGCTGATAAATGAGAGCGCATCTGGGTGCATCGGTTGGGAAAAAATAGCGCTAAATCAGCAATTTTACCAGCAAAAATCCGATAAATTCAGATGGGGAGGGAAGGGGAAATGCTATGTGAGAACAAACAAGAAAGGTTGGGGAAATAAAATTGGAGAAAAGGCGATCGCTAGCAAAAAAATAGGTCATGATGACACAACAGGAAAGAACCATTCTAATTGTTGAAAGGGGTCTTCAAGACCGGAAAAGATATCGGAATTGCCTGCTGGCAGATCCGGAGTATTCCTATAGGATTTTAGAGGAAAAATCGGCAGAGGGAGCATTGGCGTTGTGTCGCGGGCAACTGCCAGACGGGATATTAGTGGATTTTTGGCTACCAGAATTTGATGGGTTGGAGTTTATAGAAAAGCTGAAAAAGCAGGCAGGGAGGAAATGCCCGCCTGTGGTGATGATAAGCGATCGCGAGGATACAACTGTTGCAGTAAAGGCGATCAAAAGCGGAGCAGAAGATTACTTAATTAAACAAAAAACAACGCCGGATGAATTGCGAAGTGCGGTGCGGAGTGCGATTGAAAATGCCGAATTGCGCCAAAAATTACAAGACAGTGAGGAGCGGTTCCGCACTTCTGTAGAAAACATGCTCGATTGTTTTGGCATTTATTCGGCAATGAGAGATGAGTCGGGAAAAATAGTAGATTTTCGCATCGAATATCTCAACACAGCTGCCCTGGAAAACAATCGAATGACGCGGGAAAATATTGGGCAACGACTATGCGAATTGCTACCCGCTCATCGGATGAGCGGACTGTTTGCCGAATATTGTCGGGTAGTAGAAACGGGACAACCATTAATTAAAGAATCCCTGATTTATACCGATGTATTTGGCGGTCAAAAACTTACCAGAGCTTACGATATTCGCGCCAGCAAGTGGAATGATGGATTTGTTGCTTCCTGGCGAGATGTGACGGAGCGCAAGCAAACAGAGTCAGCGTTGATCAATGCATACGCCCAGTTAGAAGATCGCGCTTCGGAGTTAACAGAAACCAACCAAGAATTACAGGTGGCGCTAGAAGAAATGCACTGTTTTCAAGAGGAACTGCACCTACAAAATACCGAACTGGAAATGGCTCGCGCCTCCCTCGATATTGAGCGTCAGCGGTATCGGGATTTGTTTAATTTTGCGCCAGATGGATATCTGGTAACGGATAAATTGGGGATAATTCAGGAAGCAAATTGTACCGCTGCTGCTCTGCTATCGGCAAACCAAGAATTTTTGATTGGGAAACCCTTATTTACGTTCGTTTCCCCACAAGTGCGTTCTGGGTTTCGCAGTCAATTTAACCAACAGGTAGATCTGAAAAGTCGCACTAAGTCATTGCAGTCAAGGCAGACTTGGGAGCTAATATTGAAACCGCTCAAAGGTGAGTCTTTTCCGGCGGAAGTTTCGGTGATTAGTGCAGATAACAAGGAGGGAGAAGCGACTGGTTGGCGCTGGTTGATTCGGGATATTACAAAACGCAAGCAAGCGGAGGAGGAATTGCTGGCGAGTCGGGAATTGCTCGGGCAAATTGCCGATACCACGCCCGGTATTCTGTACCTTTACGACCTGGTCGAACAGCGAAATGTTTATGTAAATCGGCAAGTTACCGAATTGCTTGGATACTCATCAGAGCAAGTTCAGAGAATGGGAGCAAACCTGTTACCCACCCTGATCCATCCAGAAGATTTTGCTCGCACTCCTGACCATTTGCAGCGACTTTCTGCGGCACCTGAAGGCGCAATTTTGGAAATCGAATACCGGATGCAACGTGCCAATGGGGAATGGCGCTGGTTCTGTAGTCGAGAAGTTGTCTTTAGCAGAAATGCCGATGGTTCGCTGCGCCAAGTTTTGGGAACAGCTTTAGACATTACAGAACGCAAACAAGCAGAAATTGAATTATGCCGCGCCAACGAGCGATATGAATTAGCAGCGACGGCGGTGAATTGTTTGATTTATGATTGGGATTTGCAGAGCAATAGAGTTGAAAGAACTCGCGGTTTAAACGAGCTTTTGGGATATGCGCCAGAGGAAGCAGAACCCACGACGCAATGGTGGATGGATCGCATTCATCCAGAAGACATTCACAAAAAGACTCCAGAAAAGTTCTTTGCCGAAATCGCAACGATAGACCGCCATTGCATTGAATATCGCGTGGGGCACAAAAACGGTCACTATGTGTGGGTAGAAGATCGAAAGTTTGTGGTGCGAGACGAGGCAGGTCGTCCGATTAGAATTGTAGGGAGTACAACGGATATTAGCGATCGCAAACAAGCACAAGAAGCTTTGCGACAAAGCGAAACTAGACTCAAACAACTGGTGGAATTAAATCTGCTCGGCGTCATGTTTTGGGATGCAGACGGAACAGTCCTCGATGCCAATGACGCCTTGTTGAACATGGTGGGATACACGCGGGAAGATTTGCAAGCAGGAAGGGTGAATTGGCGGGCGATGACGCCACCAGAGCAATTGGATTGGAGCGAGCGATCGCTGCAAAAAATGCGGCGCAAAACTTCTGACACCCTAGAGAAAGAATACATCCGCTTTGATGGCAGTCGCGTCCCCATTTTGCTGGGTGGCGTAATGTTTGAAGGTTCCCAAAGTCGGGGCGTTAGCTTTGTTGTTGACTTATCGGAACGCAAGCAAATGGAAGATGAATTGCGCCGTCGCGAACGACAGTTTTCGACCTTGGTAGAAAACTTGCCAGACGTGATTTTCCGACTCGATACCAATCTGCGTCACCTTTATATCTGTCCCACTGTAGAGCAAGTATCTGGGATGGCACCGCAGCAGTTTATCGGCAAAACTGGACGGGAATTGGGGTTGGAAGAAGAGATCTGCGACTTGTTTGAAACCAAATGCCACGAAGCGATCGCCACCAAACAAGTAACGCCGATGGAATTTAGCAACAGAGGTCGGCACTATTACTCGCGGATTATTCCAGAATACGCGCCAGATGGTTCGCTCGAATCGCTGATGGGTATCACGGAAGATATTACAGATCGCAAACAAAGCGAAGCATTATTTAGAGGAGTATTCGAGTCGGATCTGATCGGGATTTTATTTTGGAATATAGAAGGACAAATTACCGATGCCAACGATGCGTTTATTCGCATGACAGGTTACAGCAGAGAAGAATTGCAAGCTGGAAAAATATACTATCGCGACATTACTCCAACCGAATATTACGAAACAGATAATGAAAAATTAAAGCTGCTGCATACCGTAGGCAAATACGAACCATTCGAGAAAGAATACATTTGCAAAGACGGACGTCGCATCCCAATTTTGCTTGGTTGTGCGTTCTTGCCCGGATATCGCGATCGCGGGGTGGCGTTTGTCTTGGATATAAGCGATCGCAAGCAATTAGAGCAAGAAAGGGAAGAACTTTTAGCAAGGGAAAAAGCTGCCAGAGAAGAAGCAGAACATGCCAACCACACCAAAGATGAATTTCTGGCAATAGTTTCCCACGAATTGCGAAGTCCGCTTAATTCTATTTTAGGTTGGGCAAAGTTGCTGCGAACTCGCACCTTTGACCAGGCGGTGGTTAATCGTGCCTTAGAAACCATCGAACGCAACGCCCAAACCCAATGCCAATTAATTGAAGATTTATTAGATATTTCCCGAATGATTCGCGGAAATCTGCGTTTAAACGTCGCACCAGTTAATCTAAATTATGTAGTTGAAACTGCTATTAATACAGTCCGTCTCGCGGCAGAACATAAACAAATTTACCTGGAAACTAGAATAGAGGGCATCTCTTGTCAAGTATCCGGCGATCTAAATCGCTTGCAGCAAATAGTCGGAAACTTACTCAACAACGCCATCAAATTTACTCCATCTGGTGGAACAGTAGAAGTAGAATTATCAGTCGTAACAGGCGCTCAAAATAGCCAATTACCAATTACCAATTATGCTCAAATTACCGTCACCGACACCGGCAAAGGTATAAGTCCTGACTTTTTACCTTACGTTTTTGAGCGCTTTAGAAGAGCAGATAATACTACCACCCGATCTAAAGACGGATTGGGATTAGGTTTAGCAATTGTACGGCATTTGGTAGAACTGCACGGCGGTAACGTTTTTGCAGAAAGTGCGGGAGAAGGACAAGGTGCGACGTTTACAGTCAGAATACCGCTAATATCTTGCCCCGTTTCTGCTTCTCCTGCTGGCTTAGATTCTGAAGTTTCTCTCGCAGGAGTACGCATACTCGTTGTTGATGATGAAGCCGATATTCGCGATTTTTTGGAGTTTGCATTAAGCGAGTCGGGAGCAATTGTAGAAAAATCTGCATCGGCGCGGGAAGCACTAGCAAGTTTTAACCAATTTAAACCAGATATTTTAATCAGCGATATTGGAATGCCAGAGGAAGATGGCTATTCATTAATCCGGCAGTTGCGGTTAGAACAAGCACAAAAGGGAGAAAGAAAAATTCCGGCGATCGCGCTCACAGCGTATGCTAGAAAACAAGATAGCGATCGCGCAATCGAGGCAGGTTTTCAACGCCACATTACCAAACCCGTAGAACCAGGCGAATTAGTGGAAGCGATCGCCAGCTTGATGGCAGTTCGTAGTATTTGACAGTTCGACGATCAGTTTGGCGTGGGTAGATTTATTGTTGCCGTTCGTTAAATCGAGCAATTAATTCCTCGCGGGATAATTGCAGCAATAAGGGGGTAAATTCTTCTGGTGTCAAAGTCAGCAACGGGTCAATAACCGCTGTCAATTGCTCATCCAATAACCCAAAACGCACCCGCAGCAAATTTTCCACCACTAGGCGTTCTCCTTGCTGCATACCTTGCTGTATTCCCCGTTGTTCTCCTTCCCGGATTGCTTGCTCTCTGTCTTGCTCATACAAAGGTGCTAATCGCATAATTAACTCCCTATCTTCTGCCTCTAAAGTTTGATTAATTCCTAGATTTCTCTGCAAGTTATACAGTAATTTGAGGGCGTTGGTACGCCCGGGGCGATCTACTGGCAGTGCTGCGAGTTCATCAATTGCCTGCTTTTGTACAGTTCCTTTCCCCAAAATTCTCAACCAAAGAGTTTCGGGGGTACGCGGTAATTGGTGAATCACAATGATGGCAGTTCTCAGATAGTCTGCCATGAGGTACACCCCAGGCAACCAATTATTATCTATTATAGCGCGAAATCCCGATAAAAGAGGAGCTGAAGCAGTGGGTGTCAATATCCATAAGATTGGTAAATCAGATTCTTGTAAATTGGTATTATTCCGATTTGCTTCTCGTTGGAATTCTCCTCGAATTTCTAAAAGTTTTAATAAGCAATCGCAAATCTCTTGGGGAGTGACAGCGTTGCGGAAGGGTTCAAAAATTGCCGCTGTTGTTGCTAATCTTCCTAATAATCCCAGAGGTTGGATAGCAGCGGCAGATTGAGGTAAATTAGGGGTAAACCACACATCGATTTGTCTCATTTCTCCTGAAACGCGACGGGGTGCTTGTACCTCGCCTAGTGGAGTTAATAACTCTTCCAGGTAGTCCTTGGCAAATTGATCGTGGATAAATCTAGTCACTGAGTTAGTCTCCCTCTTGCTCTTGATGCTAATTAATTAAAGATCGTTGTAAGTATCATATTGTACCTTTCCATAATCTAGCTTAATTACTCTATCTGCTAGGTGAAAATAACGGTCATCGTGACTAATAACAAATACAGTTTTGCCCCGCTGTTTTAGTTCCGTCAATAGCTGTTTATAGAAAACATCGCGAAAAAATGGGTCTTGATCCGAAGCCCATTCATCAAACAAATAAATCGGACGATCCTCCAAATAAGCTGTTAACAAAGCGAGGCGCTTTCGCTGTCCTTGAGATAGTGCTGTTGTAGAAATAAGTCCATCTTTTACCTGAACTTTATGGTCTAAATGAAATTGCCGCAGATAATCTTGCGCTTGCATATCGAGGTTGGGATGGCTAATTCCCAAGAGTCGATCGAATAGATAAAAATCCGAAAAAACAACTGAAAAATGCTGCCGATACCATTCTCTATTTTCATTTGTAATTGGCTGACTGTTTAATTTAATCGCTCCAGTTTCAGGGATATAAAGCCCGGTGATAATTTTAGCCAGAGTAGATTTGCCGCTACCGTTACCGCCAACGATAAATACTAATTGCCCTGGATAAAATGTTAAATTTAACTCTCCCAAAACAAAGTTGCTGTCTTCTCCTGGATAGGTATGGGTAACTTTCTCTAGTTCTAAGGATGTCCAGTCAAGTGATTTTGGTTTGTGGATTTTGGCTTGTGGATTTTGACTTTGCTCTTCCGATCTATCCGCTAATGCTAAACCCATTTTTTCTATTTTTTGTAGGGCTACATTGGCTCGAAATAAAGCGGGAAGCCGATCTAACATATTTTGCATCGGCGTCGTTATATAAGCAAGCGTCAAAACGTAAGCGGCTAAAAGAGTCGGGGTAACCGATACAAATTTTGGCAAAGCAAACACCAACAAAGCCATAATGGTAAAGAAGAGTAACTGTCCCCATCCGATAGCGATCGCACCCATCCTCAGTGCTGCTATATTATGATTCCGCGATGCCGCGACGCTGACTTGCAACTCCTCAGAAAAAAATTCCTGACGGCGTTCTGAATGTAATTTTAGTTCTTTAATTCCTTCCGTGATACTGCGAAAGTGTTTGAATAATCTATCTTGTTCCTCTCGCGCCAGATTGAAATATTTTCTCATTTGATTCAGCAAGATTTGAACGATAGCAATGGCTGTACCGATACAAGCTACCGTTACGACGAATACCAGTCCGGAAAGCCAACTCAAGTAAACCAAACATCCGATAATAATAGCAAAGTCAATGCAGAGGAAAGGAATAACAAACACGGTATTAGAAAGGGTTTGCACATCATCTGTTAAAGTTGCTAATAAACGGTTTGCTCCCAATTCTTCTAAATGCCGTAGCGGTGCAGATAAAATACCATGACTGAGGCGCAATCGTAAGTTATAAACTGCACCTTGAGCTAGGTCGATTAATAAAAATTGGGAAATAATACTTGTCAGCAGGGCAAGGAATGCCAATCCCACAAAGTAACCAATTAAATTATCGGTTGAATTGCCGCTCACGGCGCGGTTAATCAGCGCTATTAATTGAGCGCTACACCCACCGCTAATTAAGCCGTTTAGGATAGCAATCGCAACATTCAACCCAGAAGCTTTTATCAGCAGCCAGATGACATTCATAATCGTCCATAAACCCAATCTATAGGATAGCTGATCTAACTTTTCACGGCAATAATAGAGATTTTTTTGGTAGAATTAGGTAAAGGTAGGAATATCATCATGACTACAACCGCTAAACGGCTTACCTTTGAAGAGTATCTCAAGTACGAAGATGGTACGGATACTCGCTATGAATTGGTAGATGGGGAATTAGTTCCAATGAGTCTTGGTAGTGGACAACATGGGGCGATAACGGAATTTCTCAACGATGAATTTCGAGGCGAAATTAAACGGTTACAGCTTGACTGGACATCTAAACAAATGGCTATTGGTATTCGTTCCCCTCGTGGTGGTAGATGGGAAACATCTCGAATTCCAGACATTGTTGTAATTCCACTATCTCAATGGCGAGAATTAAGAAACCGAGAAGCAGTTATTGAACTGAACGAACCCCCGCCTTTGCTGGTAGTAGAAGTTGTCAGCGAGTCAACTAAAACTACAGATTATCGCTCCAAGCGGGTTGAGTATAATGTGCTGAATATTCCAGAATATTGGGTTGTGGATTTGTCAAATAATAAAGTAACCGTTTTCACTTTAGTTGAGGGACTGTATGAAGCAGCAGAATTTGTTGGTTCTGATCGCATTGTGTCCCAGACTTTCCCTGAGTTATATCTGACAGTTGACCGCGTGTTAGCAGGGGGAGAGTAATCATTTCATTGGAATAAAAACCCCATAAATAACAAAGGCAAAAGTAAAAGCGCCGAGATAATTAAAACCAGGGTTCCAGCATCGATATTAAGCGTTTGTTTTTTTGGGTCTTTCATCTCTAACTGGTTGAAAAAATAGAGCTATTAACCCAGTTTAACAGATGTTGTCACCTTATCCTCAAAGGCGGGCAGAATGCCCACCCCACAAGAGTTTTTGCAGAAGTCTATTAGCCATTAGCCATTAGCCATTAGCCATTAGCATTTCGGCAACAATTTTTCCCGAACTCATCACCCCAGGAATACCCGCGCCGGGATGAGTTCCAGCACCGACAAAATAAAGATTTGGAATATCTTCACTTTGGTTGTGGGGACGAAACCAAGCAGATTGAAATAAAGTTGGCTCTACAGAAAAAGCACTTCCCAAATAACTATTTAAACCGTCGCGGAAGTGCAATGGATCGATATAACGTTCTGTCACAATATGTTCGGATAACTTTGGTAAGTACCGCTGTTCCAAATACTGAACAATTGCATCTCGATAAGGTTTAGCCTGAGTTTTCCAATCAATTTTTCCACCCAAATGAGGAACGGGTGCAAGTACGTACCAACAATCGCAACCTTCAGGCGCTAGCGATGGATCGGTTGCCGTAGGTCGGTGCAGGTATAATGAGAAATCATCGGGTAAATGCTTGCGAGTAAAAATATCTTCGATCCAGTCTTTGTAACGTCGCCCCATGAGAATTTCGTGGTGTGCCATGTGGTTGTAACGACAATTGGTGCCGAAATATAGCACGAACAAAGACATGGAATATTGCAGGTTTTTAATGCGGCGATCGCTCCACTTTTTCCTAAACTTTTCCCCAATCAAATTCAGATAGGTAAACGCCACATTTCCATTGCTAACAACTGCATCCGATGGGAATAACTTTCCATCCTTAGTTTTCACTCCGGTAGCGCGTTTAGTCTTTTCATTAATAACAATTTCAGCCACTTCTGTATTGAGTAACAATCGCCCGCCAATCTCGCAAAAAAGCCGCGTCAAAGCTTGTACCAAAGCACCCGTCCCGCCCATGGCAAACCAGATGCCAAATTCTTGCTCTAGTTTGTGAATCATGGCGTAAATTGAAGTACTCTGAAACGGATTTCCACCAATTAATAAAGGATGAAAGCTGAAGGCGATTCGCAGCCGTTCATCTTTGATATATTGATTAACAAACCCGGCTACCGATTTAAACGATTGCAACTGAACCATATCAGGTGCAACCTTGAGCATATCTGTAATTTGAGTAAAAGGTTTGGTCATCAAAGGCAAGCCTTTTTTAAACACTTGTGACGAGGCTTGATAAAATTGTTGATAACCTTCTACATCTGCTGGATTAAACTGCTGAATTTGTTGGATGATTTGGTGGCGATCGCCGCTATAATGAAAAATCGATCCATCCTCAAACCGAATATTATAAAACGGGTCTAAAGCAACCAACTTGACATAATCGTCAGTTTGCTTACCGCATAACTCGAATAATTCCCGAATTAGCCAAGGCGAGGTAATAATAGTAGGACCAGCATCAAAGCGAAAACCATCTTGTTCGTAGACATAAGCGCGCCCCCCCGGTTTGTCGCGCTTGTCTACAATTGTCACCCGATGTCCCTGCGCTTGCAGTCTTATTGCTGCTGAAAGTCCGCCAAAACCGCTACCAATGACTAGAATATCCATTAATTCCTATCCTTTGTTCGATTATCTCGTTGCCAAAATTGGGTATATCCCCCTATATTTAACCTACATTTAACTGCTTCTCCACAAGAAATGCACATTTGGGATTTACTATTAATCGAGTGGTTCCAATAGAATCCGTTCAGCTTTCGGTGTGGGAGTGCAATCAACCAGGTGTCTTTAGTTTAATAAAAATTAAACTTTCTTCACAAAAACAACCCGGTGTTTGCCAATCCCTAATTTAACCAGGACTTACGCAAAGAAACAAAGGGCGCTCCGAAAAATCGTTGGTTTTGCAACCAAAGATTGACGAAGAAACCGGGTTTCTGGCAACGCCCAAGCGTAAGTTCTGTTAACTGCAAAAAAGCTCTTCATAAACCAGGAATATGCTGTATGACTTTCGTACTTAGTATCCTAATTTAGCTGACGATATCGAAGTAGAGCCTCAATGAAATAGTAGTCAGCATAAATTAGTGAAACATCGATCTCGCCTCCGTGAGGAAACGAACCAACACTGTGTTTCAAGATAGCGCTCTCGTTACTTCCTTTGGTTAAATATTGGGGCGAACAAAGAGTAATTAAGATATTTTTAGCCGTTTGCAAATACTTTTCTTTCTCTTTGGGTTGAGAAACAAGGGTGCTGAGTTCTAGCAATGATGATGCGGCGATCGCAGCAGCTGAAGCATCACGGTTTGTGTTCGGAATATCTGGTGACTGAAAATCCCAGTAAGGAATATAATCTTCTGGTAAGTATTTAATGAAATAGTCAGCTAACTTTTGGGCTGTGTTGAGAAATCGGCGATCGCGTGTTTCTCTATAAGCGACAGTAAAACCATAAATCGCCCATGCCTGACCCCGCGACCAAGTAGATTCAACTGAGTAACCCTGCCATTTAATACGCTTGATGACTTCACCTGTAGAAGAATTATAATCAACAACTTGATAAGTGCTGCCATCAGAACGAACATGATTTTCCATCGTCTTGAGTGCATGGCTGACTGCCAGATCGTACCAAGTGCGATCGCCTCCATTTTTGGCAGCCCAAAAAAGCATTTCTAAATTCATCATATTATCAATAATCACAGGAAAATCCCACCGATCTTTGCCCCATGTCCAAGAGCGAGTACAACCCACTTGAGGATTAAAAAGTGACGCTAGGGAGGTAGAGGCTTGCAGAATGACTTCTTTATATGCCTGATTCCCAGTCAGGCGGTATCCATGTCCAAAGGTATTGTAAATAATGAAGCCAATATCGTGACCAATACCTGGATGTAATACATTATTCTTTTGCTCTGATAATCCGACAGTCCATTTTTCAGCTAATGCTTGGATGCCTCGATCGGGCATTGCTTCATACAGATACCATAAACTACCGCCGAAAAAGCCACTCGTCCATTTTTCTGCCTTACTTATCTGCCATTCCCCATTAGTTAAACCAATACGGGGATATCCATCCGCTGGGTTTAACTGCTGGGCAGAAGTGGTAAACTTTGCTTTAGCCAAAGTAATTATATTGTCAATTTGAGCATCAGTTAGTTCCCCGTTAACTTGCTCAATACCAGCCATTAAAACCTGGCTTTTTTTCGCTTTATCTGTTGATAATTCATTAATTGAATTAGCACTGCCACACATTAAAATTAGCAGAATAATAGAAGCTGAATAAGACTTGAGCAACATAGATTTTTTTCAACTCTCTGAATCAAACGATAGCCTACTTGGTGAAGTTAATTTTTTCACTGAAACAGATCATCTGTTCCCCTACTTTATAGCATCTAAACACTGACCGTCAATCTGAACCTTTGTAGCGACATCAGCTGGCAAAGTCATCACTACAAAGAAATTATCTCCACCCTTTGCATTCATACCCATCAGTGATGTTTTTTTGTTTACTCAGTACATATCCGGCAAAAAATAATACACAATAAATACAAGTACAGCATTTATACTGAATTAGCAAATGGCAGAGGCAACTTAGTGAACTTGATTCACAGAAAACTGGGTTTTTAGAGATACCAATCCCAAAAGATCCGCGAAATCTTCTCTTCCTTCTCTTCCTCTGCTTCCTCTGCGTCCTCTGCGGTTCATTAAAAAAAACCAGGTTTCACAAATCAACCAAAATTGCTACATTGAGAGCTTGCACCAACCTCATATCCCGCCAGAGAATCAATTCCAAAGCTGATAGCATTTAGTCGGTTTTAACCGACTTGTAGAGACGTTACATGTAACGTCTCTACAATCCGGAAATTGATTTCCGGGCGGGCTATGAAACTGAGGCAAGATCTGATTACATCAGGACTTATGCACGCGGGGCCAAAAACAGAGGTGATGCGTCAATCTCCCGACTGGAAACCTACAATTTTTCGGAGAAACCAGGTTTTTTTGCGTCAGTCCTGTTTATGTTTTTCCATGATGCAGAATAGCGCTTTGGGCCGCGGATATAACCTACCGTAGTAAACGGTTTGCTCGATGGAAATGATATTAAATTGAGGGCTAAACATATCCTCAATTTCTTCCGGACTAAATCGATATGGGCCTTCTTTCCTTGTTTCTAAATGGCTAAAGCATTTTAAAAATAGATAACCTTTCGGCTTTGTCAAATTATTAACCGCCCGCAGGTAATCTTGTCTTTGATCGGCGTGGAATACGTGAAAACAACCCCGGTCCAAGATTAAATCAAATTCACCGCTAATCTGAGTGTTCAGAATATCATCCTCCTGCCAGGAGATATTTAACCCCTTTGCTTGGGCTTTGGCTTGGGATTGTTCAATTGCTGCCTCAGAAATATCGGTGGCTGTGACTTGAAAACCCCGCTGTGCCAATGCCATTGCTTGCGTCCCTGGTCCCGTTCCGATATCCAATACCGTCCCCGTTTTCAGGTTCAGCTTGGTTAAGGCTGAGTCAATATCCGGATCTAAATCTGGGTTGAACCAAGGCATCGATTCTACTGGAGTGTCCTGATATATTTGTTTCCAGTTGGCTATTTGCCGTTCTTGATTCATGTGATTTAAATTTGGCTAATGTATCATTGTTTAATTATAATCTCAAGGCGTGGAAATTTCAAGCAAGAATGAATCCTATCGTCGCTTTTAAAATTGAGCTAAAATCATTGAATAGAAACGGTTATAATTATTAAATGCTGTGATTTGTGAAGTGGGAATGTTGGCGCAGAAACTTGAGCAACTCAAACAAATATTTACGGCAATGGATCGGGCATTAATTGCCTATTCTGGCGGGATTGACAGCACGTTGGTGGCGAAAGTTGCTTACGATGTATTGGGCGATCGCGCACTTGCGATCACCGCCGAATCTCCCTCCCTGTTACCGGAAGACCTAGAAGAAGCGCGCATCCAGGCGGCGGCGATCGGAATTCCCCACGAAATTGTCCAAACTCACGAAATGGACAATCCCAATTACACCGCAAATCCCGTCAATCGCTGTTATTTTTGCAAAAGCGAATTGCACGACACCCTCAAACCCTTGGCGTTGCGGCGGGGTTATCCCTACGTCGTCGATGGAGTCAATGCAGACGATTTGCAAGATTATCGTCCCGGAATACAGGCGGCGAAAGAAAGGGGTGCGCGATCGCCCCTCGCCGAAGTCGGCGTCACCAAAATCGAAGTCCGCCAACTTTCCCAACAATTAGGACTTCCCTGGTGGGATAAACCCGCCCAACCTTGTCTGAGTTCGCGCTTTCCCTACGGCGAAGAAATCACCGTCGCCAAATTGCAGCGAGTTGGCAGGGCAGAACTTTATTTGCGGAAACTGGGGTGGAAAAATCTGCGGGTGCGATCCGAAGGCGATACCGCCAGAATTGAGTTGCCTCCAGAGCAAATTAAGGAGTTTGTCTTAACCACCGATTTACCTCAGTTAGTGGCGGCATTTCAAGAGTTCGGTTTTATCTACGTAACCCTAGATTTAGAAGGGTTTAAAAGCGGCAAATTGAATCTGGTTCTCGATCGGGAAGTCTTGAGCCTCAAAGGTTAAAGTAAAATTTGTAACTAGCTTACTCAGTAGAGGTACACCTTCGTTTGTGTAGCGGCAGCATTAATGCTGCCGCTACACAAACTTGCGCGATTGCGCTGTACCTCACGCGGCTCTTCGCCGCTGTAAACTTTATTCTCAAAGCACGAACTTGTCTTAATTAACGCAAATAATCTTAAATAAAAAATCCATAGCTTTTGCCAACCTGGTAAAAAAAGAGTATCAATACTTACAGAAAAAATCGCACATCGCTCCTCTCAGGACTCACAAGAAGGATGTGCAATTGATCGAGAATATTGCAGATGTGAAGTAAAACCTAAGTAACAAAGAGGGGGATAAAATGAATGCAATCGCGTCCCACCTAGATTCTTGCAACCCGAACAACCTGAATTGGGAACTCGATACTTTTGCCCAAGAGATAGAACCAAGCAAAGACAAAACGTTTGGACTAGAGTCTTTAGGCATCAAAAACATCGGTCGAGTGTATCGGAACCTATCAGTAGCAGAGCTAATAGAACACATTCTAGCGCGGAAAGAAGGCTCTTTAGCAGCAAACGGCGCGCTGTGCGTTAAGACGGGGAAATATACTGGGCGATCGCCCAACGATAAATTCATCGTTGCCGAACCAGAAATTCTCGATGAAGTAGATTGGAACGCAATCAATCTTGCGCTTTCTCCCGATAAATTTGAACAGCTTTACAAGCGGATGCTTGCCTACATCCAAAGCAGAGATTTGTATATTTTTGATGGATATGTAGGCGCAGATCCAACATACCGCTTGGGTGTGAGAGTCATCAACGAATTTGCTTGGCACAACTTATTCGTTCACCAATTGTTTTTGAGGCCAACCGAACGCGAATTAAAATATCACCGTCCCGACTTTACTGTAATTGCCCTTCCAGGTTTCCAAGGCGATCCAGACATCGACGGCATCCACAGTGAAGCGTTTATCGTACTCAACTTAGTCAAAAGAATCGTCTTAATTGGCGGAACGCACTATGCCGGAGAAATGAAAAAATCGGTATTCTCGTTCCTCAACTACATGATGACGAAGCAGAACGTTTTGCCGATGCACTGTGCCGCCAACATGGATGCATTTGGCAACACGGCGCTATTTTTTGGACTGTCTGGAACTGGCAAAACTACCTTATCTGCCGATGTTTCCCGGCGGTTAATTGGGGATGACGAACATGGATGGTCAGATCGCGGCGTCTTCAATTTTGAAGGTGGATGTTACGCCAAAACCATTCGATTATGCCAGAAAAACGAACCGCAAATTTGGGAAGCACTGCGCTTTGGATCGGTGCTAGAAAACGTAATTCTGGACGAACAAACCCGAATTCCAGATTATGACGATGACAGCATCACCGAAAATACCAGAGCCGCCTATCCTGTAGATTATATTCCTAATTGCGTCGTTCCGGGCGTTGGCGGTCATCCCAAGGCAGTCATCTTCTTAACAGCAGATGCATTTGGCGTTTTACCGCCTATTTCCAAACTCACTAACCGGCAGGCAATGTATCATTTCCTGTCAGGATATACCAGTAAACTAGCAGGAACAGAACGCGGCATTACCGAACCGCAAGCGACTTTTTCATCTTGTTTTGGTAGCCCGTTCTTGCCACTTGATCCAACAGTTTATGCTGAGATGTTGTACAAACGCCTCATCCAGTACGATGCGGATGTTTACCTAGTAAATACAGGTTGGACGGGAGGGCCTTACGGCGTCGGTAACCGGATTAAGATCGAATATACTCGTGCGATGGTATGGGCGGCGCTTTCTGGCGCATTAAATAAAGTCACATTCCATCACCATCCAATCTTTAAAGTGTTAGTACCCGAAACAGTTCCAGGGGTTGACAGCAATATTTTAGACCCCCAAAAAACTTGGATCGATCCAATTGCTTACGAACGACAAGCTAAAGATTTGGCAAGGAGGTTTGTTGAAAATTTCCGCAGGTTCCATTACGTTCCTTTAGAGATGATGGAAGCATCTCCCGCATTTGAATAAATCCGGTTAGGGGAGAGGGTGCAAAACTTTTTTCCCTCTCCCAATTAGAAAAAATTGTAGGCAGGAATTACGCAAGTCATTGGGCAATGGGGCATAGATATTTGCAATAGTTTAAAAGCAAACCTGTAAACTGTTGGTGAGGGATCGCATAGTTAGGCCACGAAGTTGCTTGTTAGGGTGTAGTTTAGAGATAGCGATCGAGGTAATTGCCCAGCAATATGTTTGCTGGAACCGCTTTTGTTTGCAATCCATCACCTTGTAAGCTATACCTGTGAAGAAGTTTGCTTGAGGTAGCCCATGACGCTGGATTTACTGACCGAAATCTACAGTTCTTTTGAACCGTTTCAGCCCCCACCCAAAGAGGCGTATGTCGATTGCCAAGAAGTCCGTGGTGGCTGGGAGGTTGTACGAGAATTAGGTCGGAAGATCGCACGCTCCAAGAAACCTACATGCCAACTTTACTCTGGGCACCGGGGAGTAGGCAAGTCCACAGAACTATTGCGTTTGAAAGAATACTTGGAACAGCAGAAGTATTTTGAGCCGCTCCTCGCTCTAAAGAGACGAGGAATCAGGCCAGGAATTAGAGTTAGCTTTTCGCTCATTAATAGCTATCTGGCTAACCGTTTCTGGCTTCATGCAGAACTGCTCTAAGGGTGAATGACTCAGCCTACTTTCG
>NZ_JBHFNP010000314.1:0-53681 GCF_041929235.1 Microseira sp. BLCC-F43 | reverse complement strand
CAACTCGAAGAAGTTGTCCATCACGCCGATAGGCTGGATGCCTAAAACTTTTTCCCAAATCAAAGTCAGTTGTAGTTCTAAATCGTCTCGCGGCACCACAAAATTTGCTTCTGACTCTGGCCTGGTTTGGTCAGGTGCCGGCAGGGCGCGGCGATCTAATTTTCCGTTGGGGGTTAAGGGCAGGGCATCTAGGAAAACGAAAGCGTTTGGCACCATGTATTCGGGCAGCTTCTGTTTCAGGAACCCGCGCAGTTCGTCAGCTGGAGATGGCTGCTCTTGCTTGGCAACGATATACGCTACTAGACGTTTGTCACCAGCTTCATCCTCCCGCGCCAGGACGACCGCCTGCCGTACAGATGGGTGTTGCTCCAGCACTCTCTCGATTTCCCCTAACTCTATACGATAGCCCCGTACTTTGACCTGATAGTCGATGCGACCGAGAAACTCAATGTTGCCATCGGGCAGGTAGCGGGCTAAATCCCCCGTTTTATACAGTCGCGCCCCTGGTTCTTGGCTAAAGGGGTGATTAATAAACTTCTCACCTGTCAACTCGGGGCGGTTGAGGTAGCCCCGAGCTAAGCCAGCACCGCCAATGTGCAGCTCACCCGGAACACCGATGGGCACGGGCTGAAGATGAGAGTCTAAAATATATATCTGCACGTTGGCAAGGGGACGACCAATTGTCGGCTGTGCTGGCGCTGTTTGTACGTGACACACACTGGCGTTGACCGTACACTCTGTTGGACCATAAACGTTGTAGAAACTGATCTGTGCGGTGTTGGCTAGAAGTTTCCAAGTGGCTTTGTCCAACGGTTCTCCACCTATTAACACCACAGCCGGAACCCGCTCTGGTATCTGGGTTAATCCGGCAGCGAATAAAAGCTTCAAGTGAGAGGGAGTGCAGTCCAAAAGGTCCAGTGCATTACGACTCACGTAAGACAGCAATTCATTGCCGTTGCGCCGTACTTCCTCCGGCACAATGTAGAGAGTATGACCATTGAGTAACTGAAGAATTTGCTTAACTGAAGCATCAAAGCTCAGAGGTGCGTTCAAGCTTACCCGCAGAGGAGAACGCTGGTGGCTGTAGATAGCCTTATTCAGAGCAGTCGCTAAGTTCACGGCGGATCTGTGCTGAATCATGGCTCCCTTAGGTTTACCTGTAGAACCCGATGTGTAGATTACATAGGCCAGGTTCTCAGATGTTACTTCCCTGAGCAAGTTCTCTTCGCTGTTCTCGTTTATCTTTTCCCACTCAGAGTCCAGGCAGATTGTTTGGATTCCGAGAGCGGGTAAGCGATCCTTCAGACGCTTCTGGGTCAAAAGCACTGGTACTTGAGCATCTTCCAACATAAAAGTTAGACGCTCCTGGGGGTCGGCGGAGTTCAAGGGCATATAAGCTCCCCCAGCTTTGAGGATGCCTAGCAGTCCAACCAACATCTCCAGCGAGCGATCCATGTATAGTCCCACAATTACCTCTGGACCTACTCCGAGCGCCCTCAGGTGATGCGCTAGCTGATTCCCACGGCGATTTAGCTCCCCATAGGTTAACTGTTTGTCTTCAAATACCGCTGCTACCGCATCCGGTGTCCGCTCCACTTGAGCCTCGAATAGCTGATGGATACAAGCATCCTGTGGATAATCAGTTTGGGTATTATTCCACTCCACCAGCACTTTTTGCTTTTCGCTCTCGCTGATAATATCTAACTCGCTTACTAGCTTTTCTGGAGCCTTCACAGCGCTTTTTAACAGCGTCTCCAACTCATCTGCAATCCGCTGAATTTGCTCTTTTTCGTACAATGTTTGCTCGTAGTGAACCTCTATATTCAAACACCCATTTGCTTGAATACAGGATAGTTTCAGCTTGAACCAATCTGTACATACGTACTTTTTCTCTATTGAAAATCTCACACCGCCAGCATATTCTTCCCCTGGCCATTGCTCAAAATCAAAGCCTATAGGAAATAACGAACTATTTATGCTCTCTTTTTCCCTTTCTTGAGTTTGTTCCTCTATAAAATATTCTTGCCATGCGTCATGATTATCCATTGAATTACTAATTTTTTCTAAAATTTCGCTAAATCGAATATCATCTTCAAAATTGGTATAAACAGGTATATATTTAGCGAAAAGACCAATTGACTCCTGCAAGTCTTTAGCGCTTCTACAATCAAAGAGAGTATGAACAACCACGTCCGATATTCCTGCTAGCCTCCCGAGCAGAACTTGCCAGCACGCCAGCAAGAATGCTGAAATCGACGTGTTTTGATTTCTAACGATGCTCTCAATTTCCTTAAATAGATTGGGCTTGATCTGTAAAAAAATACAGTTTGGTTGAAATCTATGGGAAACAGAATTTGACGTTTCAACATACTTTTTTTCAAAAGGAAGTAACAAATGAGGTATTTTGTCTACTTGCTGCTTGTTCCAGTACTCTTTGCCTGCTGCTACTTCATCTTCCTCAAGCCACTCATTTTGCCATTCTGAAAATTGAATATATTGCAGGCGTTCATCAATTATTTCATTTCCCTGAAGACATACTTTATAACAGTTGCTAATTTCAAATATTAGATTATTGAGACTCCAAGCATCTGCACAAATTGCTGGCATATCGAGCGTTAAAACATGCCTATTGTTTGACAGAACGAGCAAATGGAAATGCACCAGTGGTCCTTGTTTAAAATCGAAATAAACCTTTCCTTGATCTCGGAAGAAAGCATTAACTTTAGTTTCTTGTTCTCGCTCTCCTAAATCCCTCATATCTAATTCTTGGTATGAGAGTCCCATCCTTTCTAAGATGACTTGAAGCGGCATATCCATGCCTGGTAAGCGACGAAAAACTGTACGCAGAATTTCATGACACGTGATGACTTGATGCAAAGCTTTCTTCAAAATATCTTTTTCCAGCTTTCCTTCTAGGGAAACAGAACACTGGGCACGATAAGCTGAACTATTTTGTTGCAACAGCCAGAGTCGCTTTTGTTGAATAGAAAGGCTAAAACCTTCAAGCTGAAGTACTTCGTTTTTCATGATTACACCTCGTTTTCAAAACGCACTTTTATTTGTCAAGAGTTCTGCCTTCCTGGTTTTGACCAAAAGGCTCAGCCATAGCCACCAGGATATTTCGTTCTCCTACAAATGGCTCACGTCCGTGCGATCCTAACATATTGTCTAACATCAACACATCTCCTGTTTGCCAATTTGGCAAGAAAATGCCAAGGTTTCCTGATGATAAGCTTTACGTATTGCATCTAAAACAGAGGGTTCAATTGGAGAGCCATCTCCGTAGAAGGTGTTGAATGGCAACTCTTCTTGCTTAACTGCTTCCAGCATTTTTTCACGTACCGATAGCTCTAAACTTGATATGTGGAAAAAAACAGCATGATTGAACCAAACTATTTCACCTGTCTTAGGGTGCTGTCTGATAGCTGGACGAACTTGCCATGTCTTTAGACGATTTCTCTCCTGCCACTCAAACTCAATAGAAGCCTTACGACAATGCTCCTCTACTACTGCTTTATCATTAGTTAAGAAAACTTCTTGCCATGGCAGACCTAGTCCATTTCCATAGTTTCTAACATACATCACTTTTTTTTGGCTAAATTTCTCTACAATTTGTTGATCTAGCCGCTGAAAAACTTTCCGACTGTCAGCGAGTGGTGTTCTTCCTCCCTCCTGAGACGGTTGAATGCAGCAAAACCATATCTTCATTGGCCTATTGAGAGTATAGGATTGCTCATTGTGTAAAAGAATATGCTGCTTTGCAGGATGAGCGGTCGATGTATATATTCCGCTGCTTAACTGAGTACGCGGCGATGAGCGTTCACCGTATTCAATCAACTCAGAAGAGATAGATAGGACAAAATTCTTAAATTTAGACCCAGAGTTTATATTGAAATCCCGAAAAAGTATTGCTCCATCTTTAAATAACTGTTTTTCTAAAAAATCACGGTTTTCTTTGATCCACTCTACTACATTAAAATTCTTGACATTTGGCTGAATTACTCCAAGTGAATTCTCTCCTATTTTTAGATAATTACTTTTAATTATCTTTTTCTCTGAACCCCTCATATGTTTGGCTTTGAATGCCGTCAATTTGTTCAAACTGTAATTGGTTTTTTTCTCTCCATTCATATTGTTATCCCTTTGACTAATCCTCTGATTTTAAATAGCTATTCTGACAGACACCCAGTTTCTGCAAGTAGTGCGCCAACTGATTCGCTTTTGCATTCAACTCCCGATAAGTCAACGGCTGCGAATCAAACACCACCGCTACATTATAAGGCGTTCTCTCAACCTGTTCCTCAAACAACTGATGAATGCACTTATCTTTGGGATAATCTGCCTCAGTATCATTCCACTCCACCAGAATTTTGTGACGCTCCTGCTCAGACAGCACAGGCAGATAACCAACTCCCTGGGTAGGTTCAGCAACAATACCCTGTAAAAAAATAGCAAACTGCTCTTGCATCCTGGCAATGCTGTCACCATCCAACACCTCAGTATTATAGAACCAACAGCATTCTTTCCCCTCTGACGGAATTATCAAAGTCAGCTCACTCCCAGACTCACCTTGGCAATCCTCCAGTCTTTCCACCCGCTCTACAACCACCGGAAATATCCGCTCGCCACCCAACTGGGGCAACTCTCGCAAAGCTGGATACCTTGCCACCACATCTCGCGCATAAGTCCAGTGAAGTTTAGTCAACTCCACCTGCTGCCTCAAAGCTGCAAAAACTCCCTCAAAACTTTGAAGGCAATCTATATCTATCCGACAAGGCACATAGGAAGCAAAAACATCTTCCACTCCCACCAATTCCCGTTGCCATTCGATATCTCTAAATCCGATATCAAAACATTCAGTTGAGCCAATTCGAGCCAAATAAGCCACAAAAGCAGCGAACAGGAATTCCCCCGGATTCCAATCCGGATAACCCTGGGCCAAAAAAGCTGTCACCTCATCCGATACAGGCATCTTTACACACCCATACCGCTTCGGTGCCAAAGGCAACGCCATCCGCTGTGCATAAGAAATTGTAATCGGTTGTGGCGCCCCCAGTCTCTTTACCCAAAAAGCCTCGTGTTGAGCAATTAACCCATCCAACCGCTCAATCCGCTCTGCCTTATCCGACTCAATCTCACCAAACCGATAGCCAACTTGCAACCCAAATCTGTCAACTAGATCAAAAAGCGATCGCGTTTGACCATCCATCGTCAGCACCTGACCCAGCGCCATATCGTAACTTGCTGTAGCCACCCTCAAAAAACTAGGTTCAATTGCCGTTACCGTCCCCGGAGGCGACTCTGACTCCTGAGCCAGAACCTCCACCTTAGAGACAACCAACAACTCACTCCCAATCGCCAACTTTGCTAAACCCAATGGATTGGGGTACGAGCCAAAATCCAAACCCATCACAACAGCATCGATATCCCAGGCACAACAATTAAAACAGAGAATACCACCAGCCAACAGCCTTTGCAATCGCGGAAAATAGGTTCGCTCATCTAAATTTTGCTGTTTCGCTAAGACTCGAGCGCTTGCCAGCCGATCAATTAACTCTTCCAACGAACGAATCGCCGCCTCATAACACTTCCCATTCACAGTAAAAGCCGTCTCTCCATCAGCAATATCGATTTGCACCTGCTTCAGGATATCGCCTCCAAGAGCCAGAGCGATCATCACATGCCATGTCACCCCATGCACCTTCTCCTGACTGATTAAAGCCCAGGATGTAGCATTAACTCCCGCATATTTTGGTAAGGGAGCATCATGGAAGTTAATCGCCTGCTGGCGCGGTAATTTCAAAATTTCTTCAGGTAAAAGGTTGTTGTTAACAATGCTAAATAGGTAATCAAAAGGCTGCTGGCTTAAAATTTCTATAATATTCTCTCTTGGCTGTATGTAAAATATATCTTTTTCCTTAGCCCAGTCGCGAATCAAGGCATCAGCGGAGATTATACCCAAGAGCTGATGACTGCGTTTTAAAAGAACTTCAGCACATTGAATGGGTAAACTGCCTTTTCCACTCAGAAAGAAACTAAAATGCGACTTATTCTCTGTCATATCCGTTTCCTACAGCAGCAATGTGCAGCCTTCTACTGATAGAATATTTAGCCTTGGGGCTTCCACTTCACTCAAACTGATGCAGAAACCTCCACTCCTAGTCGAGCGATAGGGAAACACCTTTAGCTCAAAGGCTAAAGTGAAAAATCGGCACTTTCCCTGGGATACATTTGCAGGGTAAATGAGGAACCCGTAGCACTTAACCCTAACTAAATAGCTGTCAGACTAAAAGCCTTGCCATCTCGTAAATAGCTAAGTAATTTCTTGCTATGGTGTTTAAAAAAGTAGTATTAACGTACGAACATTAATTCCTCCTATCAGCAGCGAAGCTGCATCCGCTACAGATGCAGTGT
This sequence comes from Microseira sp. BLCC-F43, assembly GCF_041929235.1. Taxonomy (NCBI): domain Bacteria; kingdom Bacillati; phylum Cyanobacteriota; class Cyanophyceae; order Aerosakkonematales; family Aerosakkonemataceae; genus Microseira; species Microseira sp. BLCC-F43. Next base: position 47,267 of record NZ_JBHFNP010000314.1, on the reverse strand, counting down.
GAAAATCTTGTGTTAATTATCAGTAGAAACAGAGTTATCTTAATTCAAACAAGCACCCTTGTAAATAACTTAAGCCTTTTATTTTTTTCTTGTGTTAAATTAATTAGCGAAAGCCTAAGCTGTGACTTACTCCCCCGTAAACTTGATTTATTTCTGCCCAAATTAACAAATAAACCTTTGAGTGTCTAGTCTAAATTTACAAAATATTACATAGTCAAATTTACTGTTGTAGCGTGTATTTAGCAAATCTTCCGACTGCGAGTTTATACAGAACCTGGTTTTAACCTATATCTTCTAAAACTTGATGCAACTTGTTTGAGCAAAAAGCAACAGAAGGATAAGTTAGAAAATTAAGAGTATAAAAAATTACCTTTCACTCTGATAAGCGACAGATAGTTGTTGTCTAATCGGTTAGAGGAGTTTAGCAGTTCAGGGGGCGACAAGCGCCCCAAAGGCTTATGCTCAAAGGGCAAAGCCCTTCCAGCTTCCCCCTAAAATACCAAGCTTATTAACAATGAAACCGACAGAGATAGGAAAACAACTACCAGTCGTAGCCTGTGTGTGGTAAAAAAGAACGGTCTTATTGTTTGAACAAGACCGGGATTTCAGTTGGGTAGGGCGAAAGCGTTGTCGCTAATTTCCCCTCTCAGAACCGGACTGCTCATCTCCGAATTAAGACAGCCTGCCTTTTGTCAATGAGTCAATGTACTTGAAATCTGTTTTAACTTTCGGTGGGGGTATTTCCGGGATATTACTTTGAGCAGAATGTTCTCCCTAAAGCCAAAAAAGAATATCCTAAATTGTCGGAAGTTCCGTCCCAGGTGCTGCAAACAACAATCAGGCGACTTCATGATGCCTGGGATTTCTTTTTAAAGAGGGGTTATGGTTTTCCCAGATGCAAAAAGTATGGACAATTAAAATCTATCCTGTATCCGCAGGTGAAAGCCAATTGCCTTACAGGATGGCAGATTGCACTCCCAAAACTTGGTTCTATACCGATTAACCTAGATCGACCAATCCCAGAGGGATTTGCGATCAAACAGGTGAGAATAGTCAAGCATAGTGGTGACCTGGGAAGCTGTAATCACGATAGAGTCAGACGGATCGATTCTGGAACCACAACCTCACGGTCATGCTATTGGAGTTGACCTGGGGTTGGAGAAGTTTTTGACAACCTGGGATAAAGAGTTTATCGGTAGACCGCGATGCTTTGTGGATCAGCTTGCGTCGGATCAAAGTGCTACAACGCAGGTTATCTAGGAAGAAGAAACGGTCATCAAACTACGAGAAAGCTCGGCTCAAGGTTGCCAGACATCATAACCACATCACTAACACGAAGAAGAATTTCCATTATAAAACTGCTCATCATCTTTGCGACCAGGCTGGAACGGTAAACCTTCTCGGATATTGATTTCCAGATAATGGGTAAAGGGGTCAGCAACAACAGCCAGTTTTTTAGCAGCAGCGGGGCGGTTTTGCAGTTCTCGGCGTTGAATGGCAACAGTAGAAGCGCAAGCAAGGGTAATAATTTCGTTTTGGATTAATAAAGGCGTGTAAGAATTGGATTCGTTTGTATCTGCCACTCGCCGGGGATTCAAATCCCCGGCTAATAGCTGAATTCGGTTAAAACCGACTGAAAATTGTGGGGAATTAGTTTGTTTTAACGGACTTTCGCTATCAGCCATGAAATTGATTTCCGGGCGGGGTGAGAGGAGAAACGAAAAGCCTTCTGAATCATTGATTTCCCGGTGATATCAATGGGAAACCGACATCTTTATATTCCCAGGAATCCGCAATGCCGCAAAGCGAACATATTGCAATACCCCATCCCCAACAATCAGTAAACGTTTGTTTCCCAATTGATTGGCGACAGGGGCGAGAAGCATCTGACTCAGTGGCAGTCCGCTTGCTAAATTAGCGGCACTATTGGGAGTGAGAGATTGGCGGAAAGTTTGGGCAGCGGCTTCAATTTCGCTGCGTTTAGGAAGTACGTAACTGGTGATGCTTTTTTTGGTGACTGCCCAGAGATAACTGCGCTTTTCGCCAAGGGAATATTCTAAAAGTAGAGTATCGTCATCGAGTACCTGTTGTTGAATCTGTTGTAGGTTTAGGGGTTCGGGATATTTGAGTTCGGCGTAGCGGGGACTGGTAGTGCGAATTTGGGCTTCGAGTTGTTTGATTTGAGCAAGAACGGTGTCAATTTTTTGTTTAATTTCATCTAGTTATTGTTCGGTATGCTGACTGCTAACAAGTTGATATTTGCGATGTTCAAAGGCGTTGAGTTGTTGTGGCAAACTGCGTTCTTGTTCTAACAGTTTGGGGTCAACGCCTTGGCGGATATCTGCCTTAGCTTCCCTGAGGAGTTCGAGGAGACTTCTGGCGCGAGAACTTTCGCTGGCGTGGAGTGCTTGGGCATCATATCCTTTGGATGGGTTTTGTTGATGCAGTTGCATTAAAATATCGATATATGTTTTATAAATATGTTGTTGTAAACAGAAATAGCCAGTACAAAAGTCTGGAATGATTAAATAATCTCGGAACTCTTCGACAATCTCAATGGCTGATTGATATTCAATCAGTGCCTCTTGCAGATTGCCTTGTTTACTCTTTAAAACAGCTATATAGAAATTGTCAGAGTTCTGATAATTCTAACGCCATCCCTCAGAGAACAATTGATAAACTCACAGCCAAACCCTTAATTTTAATCGGACAAACTTGGCAACCAAGGCAGATCCGTAATCCCCGGATCGTAACCCAATTGACTCAACAGAGTCGTTAATTGACCGCGATGATGAATTTGATGGTTAAACATATGCGTCACCAAAACCCAAGTTGGTAGAACGCGAGTTTTGCCATCCACATTGCTGGTATATTCAAACGGTTGAGCCAGCCATTTTGGGGAAAGCGTCTTCGACCATTCAATTATTTGCCGATCCATCAATTCTCGCTCTTTGCGAAGCTCATCGAAATTGGCATATAACTCCTGACCCAATTTAACCGCAAAACTTTGTCCGGTGAAGCGTCCCATCCACGCGCGATCGCCATGAAGTATATGCTCTAATGTCCCGTGAATTGATTTGAAAAACGCACCCAGATTTTCTTTCCGTTTTTCCTCCGGTATTTCTGCACAAATGGCATAGAGTTTTTCATTCATCCATTGGTTATACTCTGCCATTGTTTCGTAGTAGCTGCTTGCATTCATTTTCCTATTGCAGTTTCTCAATTTTGGACTTACCCACGACGATCCTAGAAACCGGGTTTCTTGCGGCGGACTCTAGTGACAAAGCCACGATTTTTCACAGAAACTTTGGTGATGGCGGCGGACTCTAGTGACAAAGCCAGGATTTTTCACAGAAACTTTGGTGTTTGCGTAAGTCCTGAATTATTAGCTTTTGTTTGCCCCTATTTTCCCATAAAAAAAGCTCAAATGGATAGTCTGACTCGCTCATATAAAGCAAGCCATCAGAAACCTGGTTAACTTGCCTCGCCCAATTCCCCAATCGCCATGGGGTGGGGATTGATAGCGACGGGGCGCTTGCCCCCATCTCTATTTGGAATAGGCGAAAGAATTTGGTAAACTTGTATTGGTCGAGTACCCATCTGACTGTCTGGAACAGAAAGGCTAATTCCTTACGTAGCGGTTCTAAGCTTGCCGCAGAAACAGCAGAGATCAGAGAAAGAACTTCTCCCGCTTCTCGCCATTGCAGAAATCCAAGAGAAGTTGTACGGAAAGAAACTAACAACCTGTGGAAGACGGGTTGCTGCCAGTGGTAAAAACAGTTTCTTTCAACCTACCTATTTCTCCTTAAACCTACTCAAAGTAGATGAGATTGATCTGTATTGACAGTGGTAGTAGAATGTAATTACGCTTGATTAATGCGGGTTGTTAAGGCTATGATTTTGGCGTGAAAACCATAAAACACCTGGCACAAATTAATCATCAACTACAATTAAATACTTCATACCTACTGGTCGCAAACTCTAACTGGGGAAAAGTGGTCAAGGCTGATTGTTGAGCTATCATCCGAGCAATCAGCAATCCGCCATTACGCGCTTCTTTTTATCTTGAGGAAGTTACACCTTTGACTTGGACTGGCGCTAAATATATGCGGCATGAGTAGATTTAGGTAGGTTGTTAGAAGCGGTAGTAGAGCAATCTGCTACGGGAGTTAGGTTCGGCGCGAACAAACCTCCTCCGGACAAGTAAGACCACGATCGTACTAGGTACGAACTGCCTCGGAAGTCCCTAACGTGGCATTGACCGATGAAACAGGAAGCCCCATCCGCCTGTGGGGTGGGGTACTTCACTCTCGTCGCAACGGCGGTGCAGCTTCTACAGTTTCAGCTGAATGCTCCCGCTGAATTTCCCCAGTAAAAAACTGCTTCAGGCGTGAAGCAAAGCGACGCCAGCGGCGATAGTTCCTGCGGACAACATCCAGGAGAAAGTAAGGTACCCGCAAGGCCAGTGGCGATAATATGGGACGATACAGCCAGTAATAAGCTTTTTTCAAGTCATCCCACTTTGAGCATTTTTCCTCTTGAAGGAAGTCCGAGATATCTACGACGAGTCCCCTACCTTCGTACATCATGACATTGCGACCGTGAATGTCATGGGGATACAGACCGCGCCTGCGGGCATAATCCAGCGCTTGGTCGATGTCCTCTATAACCTGCTTTGGTATCCGTTTACCAAGGTGGATACAGTCGTAGAGGGTCACTCCATACAACCGCTTGAGGATTAAGAAGCCGTTTTCGGCATAAAAACACTCGGAAAAGGCTGGATGGGAACCCAGACGGCGATAAACCTCTACCTCTTCCTCAAAACCTGGACGGGAGGGGGCATAAATTTTTACTACCTGTTCTGGGTAGTCAGGGTGATACACTACCACAGCGTAGTTCCCCGCTCCCAGGAGCCGCCAGGGTTCGGGAAGGTGGCGGACTATCACCGGGTCATGAGGATCGACGCTTTCGATCCCTAAGCTGGGAAGTAGCTCAGAGCGGACACTTTCGACGAGGCGATTGATATGCGATCTATCCATAGTACTTTTAACTTCAACAATTTAACCCCGATTTCCGACTAAACGGGCGATCGCTCCTTGATCCCAATGCACCAGGAGGAAATTACCCAAGAAATTTTACGGCGCCAGCTACCCTCGTCAGATGCTAAACTCCGATACATCAAAGCAACTCTAAACCAAATATAGATTAGGCGAGGGCCCAGGCAGACTAAATGCCAATTTTCTGGCTTATAGTTATCCATAGTTATTCATGGTGCTGATATTGACAGATTGGTAATTTTATGGTATTTTAGCGAGAGTGCAGGAAAACCAAGGCCAAAAATTTTCGTCTTTTGTAAACCACAGTCGATTAAAACTGACCAGCCTATAAAAAGGTAGATCGTTTTACCACGATTCGTTAAATTGGTTGAAACGGGTTTTACCAACCAATTCTCGGGGGAACACGAAATGTCTCGTTAAACCCGCCCCTACTTCAAAAACAATAGTTTGACAGCACCAAAGATAGGGTGGGCTACACCCGAATTTACGCCTGTGGACAAGAAGGATCCGACTCCCTTGGTGGAAGCAGGAAGCAGACCCTCTAGAAATTACTTCTGGTTGAATGGTGAAGCTTAGATAAGTTTAGCCAAGTTTTGTATAGCACATTCCCGTACTGGGAAATCTAAACTAGAATGGTATATCTGTTCTAGTGCTGACGAAGAGAACATAAAATATTTAAACCTCATACCCTAGAGGCGGATAATGGTTATTGCATCAAACGATACCGCTGGCAAGCAAAAAGCCCTGAACCTGGTACTGAACCAAATTGAGAAGCAATTTGGCAAAGGGTCAATCATGCGCTTGGGAGACGCCACCCGCATGAAGGTGGAAACCATCCCCAGCGGTGCGCTGACTTTAGATATAGCGTTGGGCGGTGGGTTACCCAAAGGGCGCGTAATTGAAATTTATGGTCCGGAAAGTTCGGGGAAAACGACGCTAGCGCTGCACGCAATCGCAGAAATGCAAAAAGCAGGCGGCGTCGCAGCATTTGTAGATGCGGAACACGCCCTCGACCCCACCTATGCCGCAGCATTGGGGGTAGATATTGACAATTTGTTTGTCGCCCAACCAGACAACGGGGAAGCAGCTCTAGAAATTGTCGATCAACTGGTGCGTTCTGCGGCGGTTGACATCGTAGTCATTGACTCGGTGGCGGCGCTAGTCCCCCGCGCTGAAATTGAAGGCGATATGGGCGATGCTCACGTAGGTTTGCAAGCGCGGTTGATGAGCCAAGCATTGCGTAAAATCACGGGTAACATCGGTAAATCCGGCTGTACGGTAATCTTCCTCAACCAACTGCGCCAAAAAATCGGCGTCACCTACGGCAACCCAGAAACGACGACTGGCGGTAACGCGCTCAAGTTCTACGCTTCGGTGCGCCTGGACATTCGTCGGATTCAAACGCTGAAAAAGGGTTCGGAGGAATTTGGCAACCGCGTCAAAGTCAAGGTAGCCAAGAATAAAGTCGCCCCCCCCTTCCGCGTCGCCGAATTTGACATTATCTTTGGCAAAGGCGTTTCCAAGATGGGTTGTATTGTCGATATCGCGGAAGAAACCGGCGTGATTACGCGCAAAGGCGCTTGGTATAGCTGCAACGGTGACAATATTGCCCAAGGGCGGGATAACACCATTAAATACATGGAAGAAAAGCCTGACTTTGCTAAGCAAATCGAACAGCAGATTCGCGAAAAACTAGAGAAGGGAGCCGTCATTTCCGCCAATTCGGTGACTCACGGTGGTGCTGAAGACGAAGAGGAACTATTAGTAGAAGAAGAAGAAGAATAGTCTCAAAGCTTTCTAACCGTAGGGCATTTGCCCTACGGTTAGAAGCAAAGCGCTCTGCTTACCACGAATCCATTAGTTTCGCTCTGCTGGCATCTGTTGGCTGAAAAAGCGGTCTAAAATTTCTGATTGCACCGACGAACTCAACTGCGACAGCGAAGATTCAGAGGGCGGTTCTTCTTTGAGGCTATTGAGCGGCGGCAAAGAGTCTGTGTCTTTAGATTTCTCACCGGGCAGGGGTGGAGTCACATTAGCATCAGATGCAGCCATTGCCTGGATTTTAGCCAGGATTTCTGGCGGTGTCGCTCTTAACGTTTGGGTAGTTTGACAGCTAAAAAAGGAAATCGCCACACTGCCCAAACGAATTTGATCGCCATCTTTGAGCAACTGCCGCTCAAAAACTGGTTCGCTGTTGACAAACGAACCGTTGGTGCTGCCCAGGTCAATTAGGTAGTATCCTTGGTTGGGAACGTACTGAATCGCGGCGTGGACGCGAGACATGCATTGCTCTAGAATCGGTATGTTAGCACGGCGATCGCGACCTAGGATCCACACCCCCTCTGGTTGAAACAGTCCCTGGGTTTTACCATCCAGCAAGTTGGTAATCAGATAGGGTCGCCCATGATGTATTCCTGCCTGCACGTAAGCGGGTGCTGTACCCCTAACAGATGGATTCCCTACGTTTTCTAACCGCAGAATATCATCCAAAAGGCTGCGATGATGGTGGTAGAGCTTTAAAAATACTTGATACAAACCAAGCCTGTTTTCTAATTCCATATCTTGAGACGACTCCAAGAGCGATGATATTAATGCCGTCGTTGAATGCGGGTCAATCATGATAAACCAGCCGTTTATTCTAAAATTGCACGGGAAAATCCAGTTGTTGTTGCTGTTGGTTTGTCATATTTACCAAGGATGGCGTCATTCAATCACCCAGCACTTGACAACATTGCTACAGTAAGTTATTGTAACTATTCGACCGCTTTGCTGACCCACAAAGTGCAGTCGATAAACTAACCACATCTTAGGTTAGAATGTTCCCAGTCTGTGTCCCGCACAACTACTGAATCATCTTAAATTTTTGGCAAAGTTGAGCAAAAAAAAGAGCGGCAAAAAAAAGAGCGAGCTAGGGCTTTTTCGCAATTTACTCAGCGTTTATGTCATAATTTTATTATTAAACAATATGCTGAAAAAAATTATTAAATAATACCCTGAGTTTTGGGCGCGGCTCTAAATAGATCTTAATAAAAACTGAGATGGGGTAGGTTAAACCGAGGGTCGTCTATAAATTTTCACCCAGCCAGCAACTGATGCGTTCCCAGAGCGTGCCCCAGGCATATCGCCAGCAGTCACCAGAACGCATCTTTTGAATGCAGGTAACAACCCCTCAAGAAAAATTTGGCACGCCGAACACAGAATTTAGCGGCTATATCCCCCCTATTGGGTTACTTGCACCTACACCCTATTGCCAGCCAGGATTTGACCCATCTTTAGCTGTTGCCATCGATGGCGTCAACGGTGAGTTGAACTTATTTAAAGTTTATTCTCCTGATACCGCTGCGGGTGCTTTCCCCTGCCAAATAGCAGCATATGGCTTGCTAGGCTCAGTTTTGTATTTGATCAGATTGGCTAGTTCCTGCAACTGAGAGATCGCCTCAGCACCCTCTAGCTTCATCAGTTCTCGGTCGTCGCGCATCTCTGTCCAGGTGATGCCGTAGTCCGACACTAAAAATCGAATCAGATGATTTTCCCCCAAGCTGACCATAAAAGAGGCGCTTGTCATTTGATTCCCGCAGGTATAGCAGGAAGCTGGATATCCTCTCCGCTCTAGCACGATCGCTAGGGCTTGGAGGTTCATCACCAGATCTTGGACAAATTGTCGGTGTTGTTCTGCCAATCTGATAAACACGGTATTCCTCCAAACACCACACCTAATTTTAGACCTTTTTATATTTTTTAAGATTTCTACACTTTAAAATTTGTTATGATCCGCCATAAATCTTGTAACCTATAGGTCTATAACCTTTTTAACTGACTCGCCTACGCAGCAAAGTAGCAAAACGCACATTTCCCTAAATCTACTTGGATCTTAGACCCCAACAACCTAGAGTGGGTTCTGTCTGGCGGGGGAATGTGGGAAAGGCGTCAGCTGCCATAAAACTATGTCTGGCATCAGTTGCGCCAGACTCAGTTAAGTGGGTTGCCCGGTTGTAGCGGGTTTTAATCTACCTGCCACCAGCCGAAGGCAGGCCCAATAAATCGGATCGTTACCCAGTAAACAATTAGAAGAATAATGCCGAGCCAAGTACCACGGTTAGTTAACTTGGCAAACCGTTCCCCTTGGCTTTTGGTGATTGGCAGCCAGGGAAGGATAGTAGATTCTTGACCGTATTTTTCTCCCAGTGCTTCTTTACGACGTTTAGATTCGCCCATGACTCGTTGCGGTGAAAGTTCAACTTTGGCTTGATGATAGCGTTCACTTCAAAATTGTGGCTAGATTTTCACAAAACGACAACAGTGGGGTATATGTAAGTTGCTAGGTACATCCAACGACCCTGGTAATGGGTAATGGGTAATCGGTAATTGTCAAGAGTAGGGGCGGGTTTGACCTGCCATCACCTTTGTTTCTGTGAAAAATTGTTGAGCCAGGAAAGAGATCGTGGTCGAAACCCGGTTTCCGATCAAAGAAACCGGGTTTCTGTGCCAAATTGTTGAGCCAGGAAAGAGATCGTGGTCGAAACCCGGTTTCTTTTCTGGTTAAAGTGTGCCCCTACTGCCAATCAATCCAATTACCAATTACCGAGCCTCAGAAACCCGGTTTCAGCGTCAGAAACCCGGTTGATTCGGAGATTTCTCGCTGTCAAACGCACGATTTTTCCGATCACCTTAGTTTCTTTAGCGTCAAACCCACGATTTTTCCGATCACCTTAGTTTCTTTGCCGCCAAAGCTAATAACTAGCAACTTGAGTTAGGTAGTATTATCCGGATCGCTACCGAACAAGCTCTTGTCTAAATAGTTAATCCGGGCAAAGGGGCTGAGGGCAGCGAGTACAAGATTACCGTAACTGCGGTGGATGGCGCGAGTGTCAAACAGGGCAACGACACCAGCAGATTCTCGCACGGGGGCGATGGCGCGCTGCAAAAAGCTTAAAGCTTCTGGCAATAAATATAAGCGAAACCAATCTAAGCGTTGCTGCTTGTAATAGGCAACGCGACCCGCAACGAGGGGATTTTCTAGGGAGGGAATGGGTAAAGTGGCGATCGCGATCGCTAAGGGGGCGGGCAAAACGCCTTGATGCTGCCGCCAGAATTCCCACCCGGTGACCAGAATACCGTTGTCATCCAAACAAGTTTTTTCCACTTGCACCCGCGAACCAAACTCAGCCGCCAGGGTAGCAGCCACAATCGCCTTCAGCGGTACATCGCCGACTAGCAGCACCGTCAGTCCCCCAACGGGTGCGATCGCCAACAGCAACTTGCGGAATTCTTGCAACAGCGCTGTCTGAAATTGCGGCGTGTTGGGCATGGGTAGCCCATCGGGCAGATACAGTTTAATCAGTTCGCTGTTGCGGTCTGGAGCAAACTTCAGACAAGTTAAATCTCCCAATCCCATCCGTTGACGGTAGATCGGTGCTTCTGCATCTAACTCCAAAGCACCGCCAATTAACACCACCGGTTGCAACTGCCAAATCTTGCTCAACGCGCAAGCGACCTCCAGCGGGCCGCAATACAAGGAAAACTGACCCAAAGGGCGAGCAATTTCTGCCCAGATTAGCTGTCCTGGAGTGGAAAACCGCTGCCAGAAAATTTTCCAGGCATCGGGTAAATGTTCAATAGCTCGATCTTTCCACTCTTCGGCACAGTTGCTTTCCCCATCAGGGGCAGTTGCTTCCTCCCCCAGATTTTCATACAAGCGTTTGATGATATCTTGCTCTGATGTTTCAATCAGACAGCATTCATAGGGGTTAGGGGGATGCTGAAAAACCGCCTTAGTTAGTTGTACCCGCGCTTCTCGGATCGCCTCTGCTTTATCCGGACAAGCTAGCATCAACTGTTCCCAGTCTTGGGGTTGAATGCAGGCAGTCAGGGCGTTTCGCGTCCAATCTTCCAGATCGTCAACGCCATCGAGAATCGTGGGAATGCCAGTGCCAAACCGATTTTGCCCTGTTAAACGATCTTGTAACCAAACTTGGGGAGTCACCAGCAACAGTCCCTGAAAATCGGCATCGGGCAAAGCATCCCCCATGCGAATTGGCTTAGAACTCTGTATCCACTGACGCAACTGGGGAATTTCCACCCTAACGAGACGCTGCTGAACGGCTTCCGCAGCGACTAAGATCGCAGGTCCAGGCCAAATCAGCGCCGGTGTCAAGTAACTCAGGCGATATCTGGCATAGCCGCCATAAACTCCCACCTGCATCAGGGCGCTGCGCCCCAGCCGCAAAGCGCGTGCTACCAGCCTTGCCATCGTCAAATGATGGGGCCAGTGGGGTTCGCCTGCCTCGCGCAGAAAGGCGCGGAGTGAGTTGTGGACTTCTGCCTCTATCACCTGACGACTTTAGCAATTGTTCGACTGTCCTTTATTTTGGCACAGCCAATAAAAAGACCTGCTGGCTTGGGGGGCAGTGGAGACGTGGAGAAATTCCCCGTGTCAGCGCGTCACCGCTTCACCGCGTCGTCTTCCGGATGCCCCATGCCCAAGGATATTAACGCCGCCTGCTGCCGAAGCCGCTGCTCGCAGGACGTCCGCTGCCGAAGCTGCTGGAACCGCGCCCATAACTGCTGGGACGGGATTTATCGGAGGAGCGCAGGGTACTGGAACCGAAACCGGAACCTGTGGGGCGATCGCTTGTATTAACGCGCGGACTTGTCCGCACGGTTGAGTCGCCAGAAGGATAGCTTCTGATCCGACCCGTGGTGCGGAGATAGGCGGGACGATTTCTGACTGCGGGTGGCGGCGTTTGGTAACGGGTTTGATACTGGTTGACGGCTTGGTCATAAGTGCTGCCATATCCGCCAAAGCCAGTCATAACCGTCGCACCGGGTTGATAAACCGGCGGCACGTAGTACTGGGGCCTAAATAACATATTGCCGACCACACTACCCGCCACAGCACCTGCAAACGGTGCCCAAAAGCCGCCAGATTCCTGACGTACAATCACCGTTTGGGGTTGTCCGGTTTGGGGATCGGTTCGGGTTTCGCTCACCGCGCGGACGTACTCGATTTTGAAGTCTTCAGTCAAGTGCAAAGACGCTTGATTGTTGTCAATTTTGAGATAGCTCTTTTTACCGGCAGAAACTTCTTCCGGTGTCAGTCGCGCCATCTGTAAATTGCTGGTGCGATAAGTTGGGGGAGTACCCGCAGGTGTATTGAGTAAAAACAAGGTGTATTCCCCATTGGCATCGCTGTAGCTGGCTTGTTGCACTGCATACTCGCCGCTACTCAGGTTGGAGCGACTCTGGGGCCCTACCGCGACATTTTGGCTCGGGGGTTGTTGTGTGGTTGAGTTAGAACCGCTACAAGCAACGGTTGTCCAACACAAGGTCAGCGTTAGGAATATTACTGCGATTTTACGCATCCGGGATGAGTAAGCAATCATGAGAATTTCACAACAGGTGGCAGATCGGTTAATTATTTACCACGACGAGGGTTCAATTTGACGCCAACTCCCAGTTAGAGCGGAATTAATTCCGGGAAATGCTGTAACAGTTGGTCGCTGGTTAATTCATCTCCCAATTGAGCGGGTGAGAAATGAACTTGAATCGCTCGCAGGGTTTTTTGATAGTGTAAGTTAATCAACGCCTTTAATCCGGCTTTGAGTGCGGCGATATTCGCCAAATCCGTTTCTAATTGCGGCACTTCGCCTTCAACGGCTACTGTTATCATCAGAATTAGGTTGCGAGTCACTGGCAAGGAGAATGTATCTCTCGCTCCTCCAGGTGTTCCCAGGTCTGGTTCGCTGAGGTAGCGTTGCGCCGAGTCGGTAAACAAATCGTTGAAATAGTTGCCCGCTTCGCCTTCGTCCCACAATACATCGCCTTCGTTGGCGGCTGATTGCCAGTAGGTATCGTACTGCAATAGGCTTTCGCAGATTTCGACCAATCCTTCGCCTAAGACTTCTAATTCGCCTTCCGAGTCGATTGCCTGCCTTGCGACTCGATTCATGACGCCCAGGAGGGGCGCTACTTGGTCACCGGCTAGGTGGATAAACAGGCGACACACGACAAAGCGAGTTTTGCCCATCGTTTTCCGCAAGCCATCGCGCCAATCACTCATGATTTTTCCCTCACAAAATACCTCGTTTGGCAGCCCACCCCTATTAGGGGTGGGAGGTTCACAGGCAACTGCTAGTTGCCGTCAAAGAAAAGGCAATTGCTGCCGACTCCCTTGCGGGGTAAAGTTAGCCTCGACAACGTTCAGGGTCGGTAACTCTCCAAACGACACTGACTTAACCGATAAATCTGTTTAATCGTTCGGTTCTAGAGCAAGGGACGGGCTACGCATCCCAAGGTAGGTTCACAGAACGCTTGCCCTAAACGTATTATGCGAGATACTTACAGGACTTAGGCAAAAAAACCCGGTTTCTCGGAAAACTCCTGGGTTTCCAGTGGCGATATTGACGCATCACCTTTGTTTTTGGCCCCGCGTGCGCTGTCGCAAAAAAACCCGGTTTCTCGGAAAATTCCTGGGTTTCCAGTCGCGAGATTGACGCATCACCTTTGTTTTTGGCCCCGCGTGCCTAAGTCCCGACTTAGTCTGGTCAACTGTGGGCTTCACGGCTGTGAAGCCCCACCCCTAATAGGGGTGGGTCGTTGACAACGCGCTACAATTTATTCGCGCTTTTAGTTTACTTCAAATCTATTTTAATTTTATCGATTCGCCAGGGTTGCTTGGGTCTATAATTGGGTTGATTTTTCGCCTCAAACCTGCTATGTTTCCATCGGAAATTTTTTGATAAAATCAATCAGCATACTCAGGGGCGGTAGGGTAAATGCCATCGGCTCGATGGACGTGACTAGATCGGGACTGTTGAAACTCGATGCTTTAACCAGACGTTTGCCAAAATCCGGGTGATGATAAAGGCTAAAAGTCTGGGAAGTCGAGTTGGTTAAAACTGTATGGGTCGGCGCTTTGAAAAACTTCTTTTTTTCCGTCCTTAACTGAGTATTTAACACCTGAATCTCAAAAACTTCGCTGACTGTTTGATTGAGAATTTTACTCAGGCTTTGTATCACTTTAAAATCTTTAATTTCCAATTTTTCCGCTCCAGGGGATTGAAGCATTTGCATTAAAGCGATGATGGTTTTTTTGGTTTGACTTGCATCTTCAAAGGGTAAAATTGCTACGAAAGCGGTAGCAAATAATTGAATTTCGTTGTCGATGGCAAACGTCAGGAGAGTGCGGCGGCGGCCTACTTTAATACTGGGGGGTTGGGAAAGTACCGAGTATTGTTGAGAGAGTTGATAGTAGGTAGCAGCTAAGGTAAAGTGAGCTTCTTGGTCTAAGGGTGCGTCGATAATAATTTGTACTGTGGGTAAGGTTTGATGAAAAAACCTTTTGGCTTCTTCTTCGCTGTTGAAGCGTTGGATTTGGCTGCGATCGCCATTCGCACTTAAATCCACCCACTCGCAGATCATGCCTTCTGTTTTCAGCCCGAAGCGCGCAACGCCATAAATTTTAGACCCGGTGATAATCGCTCCCGATAGATCGGCGTCGGTCATATCTGCCCGGATCAATCGAGTTTGCGTCAGGTCTCCGTAAACCAAACTGGCATTCTGTAAGTTGGCGCTGCTTAAGTCGGCTCCCATTAAGTTGGCACCGCTCAATTTGGCTTCGTTCAAGTCTGCCCATCTCAGCACTCCCCCACTCAAATCCACCCATCTCAGATTTGCGCCACTCAAGTTGGCTCCACTCAAGTTGGCGCAGCTCAGATTTGCTTGTCTGAGATCTGCATCTCTTAAATTAGCTGCGCTGAGGTCTGCTCGGTTGAGATCGGCTCCGTGCAAGTTAGCCCCTTCCAAGTCGGCTTCTGTGAATGAGCTGCCCCTGCCGTTAGCCTGATTCAGGTTAGCCCGAGTTAGGTTAGCCTGTCTTAGCCTTGCTTCTCGGAAATCTGCACCGTTGAGATCTGCACCGCTGAGGTTGGCTTTGCTGAATTCGGCGCGGATCAGTTCCGCTCTGATTAGTGCAGCGCCCGTCATATCGGCGCTGGTAAAGTCAGCCCGAATTAAGTTGGCGACGTTGAGAATTGTTCTCTTTAAGTTGGCTCCGCTCAAGTTTGCTCCGCTCAGTCTGGCGACGTTGAGTTTGGCATCACTTAAGTTAGCTCCGCTTAAGTTGGCGCCGCTTAAGTTTGCTACGCTCAAATTTGCCCTGCTCAAATTTGCGCCGCTCAAGTTGACGCCACTTAGTTTAGCTTCGCTTAGATTGATACCAGCAAAGTTTCTTTCTCCTGCTGCGTATTGGTTTAGCAGTTCTTCTACTTCCATTCGGGCTACCTTGTCAGCAGATAGATAGTTAAAGATTGTCTGTGTTTCTGATTTTAAATCCTATCACTTTATCATAACATTTTTTTAACTTGTCTACCCCCTGGTTAAAACTTTTAATTTTATTCAATGAAAGCTGCTGAGGAAATTCAACAATCCAGGCCTTGTCATCCGGGGGTTTTTTTGTGGTTTGATGGCGGTTTCTTGGGGGTAAGCAATCAATGCCACTGAACCGCTCAAACGTTTGCCAAAGCTAGGATGATCGTATATATTTAAAGCTTGATCGCTAGAATTTGTTAAAATAATCTGCGTTGGCGTTTGAAAAAATTTCTCTTTTCTGGCCTTAGTTAAACCTTCCTCTGTTTTAACTTTTTCTAAAATTTTAACTACTTGTTCTAGAGCGATCGCGATTTTTTCTAACCAATATTGCTCTTGGATGCCAATGGATTCTTCGTCTGCTTTAACTTGGGACAACGTGAGGAGATTTTTCTGAGCGCTCGCAGCATCTTGAAACGGAAATATGGCAAGGTAAGCCGTGGCAAACAATAGCTCGTCGTTGTCAATTTTAAAGGTTAAAGTTGTTCTGCGATCGCTGACTTCAATGCTGGGTGGACGACTGATGACGGGGTAGGCGACTGCGAGTTGATGGTAAGTGAAAGCTAAGGCTAAGTTGGCGTCTTGGTCGAGTGGGGCATCAACGATAATGCGGACTGTGGGTAAAGTTTGAAGAAAAAACTTTTTGGCTTCTCCTTTTGAGAAGCGGTAAATTTGGCTGCGATCCCCATCGGGACTCAAGTCCACCCACTCGCAGATTAATCCTTCTGTCTTGAGACCGAAACGCGAAGCCGCATAAAGTTTGGCTCCGGTGATGGTGGCGCAGGTTAAATCGGCTCCCGCCCAATCTGCCTTAATTAAATTGGCGCTGCTTAAATCCGCGTGAACCAGACTAGCATTCAACAAATTAGCGTGGCTCAAGTCTGCTCCACTCAAGGAGGCGCCGCTCAATTTCGCTTCGCTCAGGTTAGCCCAACTCAAATTTACCCCGCTTAAGTCCGCCCACCTCAAATTCGACCCGCTTAAGTCAGCACCGCTGAGATTGGCTAAACCAAGATTGACTTGTCTGAGTTCCGTCCCTCTGAGGTCGGCTGCGCCCAGATCGGCTCGATTCAGTTCCGCCCCGTGCAAGTTGGCTTCTTGCAAGCTAGCTGCGGTCAACAAAGCACCTCTGAGATTCGCTTCGCTTAAGTTGGCGCCCCTGAGGTTAGCAGTCCTCAGCGTTGCTTCGCCCAGATCGGCTCCTGTGAGGTTAGCGCCGCTGAGGTTAGCGCCGCCCAGATCGGCGCGCATCAGTTCGGCTCTGATCAGGGAAGCACCCATGAGTTCGGCTGCGCGTAAATCGGCTCGAACTAGATTCGCCACGTTGAGAATAGCACCGCTCAGGTTAGCGCCACTCAGGTTAGCGCCGCTGAGTTTGGCAACGTTGAGTTTAGCACCGCTCAAGTTGGCGCCACTCAGGTTGGCACCACTCAGGTTGGCGACGCTCAGGTTGGCGCCACTCAGGTTGACGCCGCTCAGATTAATGCCGCTCAGGTTAGCCTCGCTCAGGTTGATAGATGCAAAGTTTCTGGCCCCCGCCGCGTATTTCTGTAAAAATTCTTCGACTGTCATTATGGCTACCTTGAAAACATCCTCACTGGATGCTCGGGACTAACCCCGACCGGGCCAACAAATTCGAGTACCTCGATTATAGACATAGTGTATGAGGATTACCATTGATGACCCTGACTAAACAGTTGGATAAATATGTTACTTCCTTTTTAAGTATGGGATGTATACAGGGACGCTGTTGATCCGCATCGGGTACTGTGGCAAAAAAGATTAGGTACTCTGGGTAGGGGAAGCGGAACAGAGAACAACAAAGCGTGGCATTCAAGTCCCCGAACAGGAACGCCTCAATCGATACCTGCCGAAGAACTTTAGCACGAGCATGGGTGAAATGCTACAAGTCTTTTCTTGAGCGTCCCTATTTCCTATTGTTAACCACAAGCGGAACAAAGCTACAACTCTTCAATACCCCAGATTAATCTATGTCGTTTTTTTGGCAGCTTAAACAAGTTTTGGTGGGTAAATCGTTGCCTACAAGCGCTCATGCCGAAGAACGATTGACTAACGCCGCCGCACTGGCGGTGCTTTCGTCGGATGCGCTTTCGTCGGTAGCTTACGCGACGGAGGAGATTTTACTGGTGCTGGTGGCTGCTGGTAGCTTAGCACTCGGTTGGTCGATTCCGATTGCGATCGCTATTATCCTGCTACTAGCCATCGTAATTTTCTCCTATCGCCAGACAATTCGCGCCTATCCCAAAGGCGGGGGATCTTATATTGTCGCCCGGGAAAACCTCGGCCTAATTCCAGGGTTAGTTGCAGCGGCTTCGCTGATGATCGACTATATCTTAACCGTCACAGTGAGCGTTTCTGCCGGAACTGCGGCGCTGACTTCCGCAAAACCGGAATTGCAACCCTACACAATTGAGCTTTGCTTAGTTTTTACGCTTTTAATCATGGTGGCAAATTTGCGGGGAGTCCGCGAATCAGGCCAAATTTTTATGATACCAACCTATGGGTTTATCGCTGGTGTTTTTGTCCTGATTGGGATTGGTTGCTATAAAATATTTACCGGCTACGTCCCTCCTATTTATCCCGATGTTCCCATCAAAGAATCCCTGGGTTTATTTTTCATTTTGCGGGCTTTTGCTGCGGGGTGTACGGCGCTTACCGGAGTAGAAGCAATTTCCGATGGAGTTTTGGCGTTTAAACCGCCTGAATGGAAAAATGCTCGCCTTACCTTGCTATTTCTGGGGGAAATTCTAGGAATTATGTTTGTAGGCATTACGTTTTTAGCGAATGCCTATCATATTGTTCCCGAAGCAGGACAAACTGTAGTTTCCCTGTTAGGACGCCAAATTTTTGGCAATAACAGTTGGGCTTACTACTTTCTGCAAGTCGCGACGCTGTTAATTTTACTGTTAGCAGCCAATACCAGTTTTGCCGATTTTCCCAGACTTTGTTACTTTTTAGCCCGCGATGGATTTTTACCTCGACAGTTAGCATTGTTAGGCGATCGCTTGGTCTACGAAAATGGTATTATGGTTCTCAGCTTCTGTGCGGCGGTTTTGTTGGTAATCTTTAAAGGAGAAGTCAGCGCCGTGATTCCGCTTTATGCGGTGGGGGTATTTACTTCATTTACCCTGTCCCAAGCAGGGATGGTACGCCACTGGTTTAAGGAAAAAACTGCCGGGTGGCGAGCTTCTGCTGCGATGAATGGAGTGGGAGCGATCGCAACAAGCGTCGTTCTCGCTGTCATCATATCAACCAAGTTTTTCTTGGGTGCTTGGTTAGTT
Source organism: Microseira sp. BLCC-F43 (assembly GCF_041929235.1). NCBI lineage: Bacteria > Bacillati > Cyanobacteriota > Cyanophyceae > Aerosakkonematales > Aerosakkonemataceae > Microseira > Microseira sp. BLCC-F43. The sequence continues at coordinate 28,543 of NZ_JBHFNP010000314.1, read as the reverse complement.
ATCTTAGCGATTCCTTTAGTAGTCGGTTTATTTGTAGCGATTCGCCGTCACTATAAATATGTGGCACAACGTCTCAGTATCAGTGAAATACCGGCGAGGAGTTTCATTCCCAGACCTAAATCGGAAGTCGCTAACCACCCAGCAGTCGTTGTAGTTGGCAATCTCAACCGAGGAACGGTAGAAGCACTTGATTATGCTCGCAGTATTGCCGATGAAATTGTAGCGGTTCACGTCGATATCGGTTCAACTGACCGAGAAAAACTGCAACAGCGATGGCAAGAATTAGAACCCGATATTCCTTTGGTAATTTTGGATTCTCCCTATCGTTCGGTGGTTTCTCCCATTGTGGATTTTATCGGCAAGTTTGAAGCGCAACATCCGGGGGTTTTATCGACTATCATTATCCCGGCTTTTGTGACGCGGAATTGGTGGGAAAATCTTCTCCACAACCAAACTACAATTTTCTTAAAAGCTGCTTTGAGAACGAAGAAAAGCCGCGTTGTTACGACGGTCAGATATTATCTGTAAATTGGTAATAGGTAATGGGTAATTGGGAATTGCTAATTGCTAATTGCTAATTGTATAGTGAATTCAATCCAAAATCGTTTTAAGACTCATTACCCATTACCCATTACCTATTACCTATGAACGTTGGCATTGTTGGATTGGGATTGATTGGTGGTTCGCTGGCGTTAGATTTGCGCCCAAAAGGTTATCGGATACTGGGAGTCAGTCGCAAAGAAGAAACCTGCAGGGCGGCGATCGCTCGCGGCATAGTAGATGATGCCAGCACCAATCTCAGCTTTTTGGCAACAGCTGATGTTATCTTTATTTGTTCTCCAATATCATTAATTGTTCCAATAGTCAAGGAATTAATTCCCCATCTTTCGGTTGAGGCGATTTTGACCGATGTGGGGTCTGTAAAAACGCCAATCGTTCCAGAAGTTAGCGAGATTTGGCCTAATTTTGTCGGCGGACATCCGATGGCGGGAACCGCAGAAAGCGGTTTAGATGCGGCTATATCGAATTTATTCGTGGGCAGACCTTATGTGTTAACACCGATTGAAACAACGCCGCCAGAGGCGGTTAAAACTGTAGAAGAAATCGCGGGAAGTCTTGGTTCCCAAATCTATTTTTGCACGCCAGAAGACCACGACCGCGCCGTTGCTTGGATTTCCCACTTACCAGTAATGATCAGCGCGGGGTTAATAACTGCTTGTATGAACGAAACCGATGGGGCGGTTTTAAAATTAGCCCAAAATTTGGCAAGTTCTGGTTTTAAAGATACTTCGCGGGTAGGAGGTGGAAATCCAGAATTGGGAGTGATGATGGCGCGGTACAATCGCGGGGAGTTGTTGCGAAGTCTGCAACAATATCGCCACACCCTCGACAAATTGATCGATGATATTGAACGGGAAGATTGGGAAGCATTAGAACAGCAACTGAAGCACACCCAACAAGCACGACCTCAATTTTTGGAGTAATTACCGATTCTGTAATCCAAGAGAAGTGTGAGGAAATTGACGAGTAATCTAAAATCTAAACCAGTAGTAGGGATAATATACCGTGAAATCAAAACCACCTTCTCAACCTAAGCGTCATCGCGGTTATGTCCTGACGCCAAAGGGAGCGAAAAAACTGCAAAACCGGATTAGCGAGTTAGAGGATAAAACCGGAGTCAAGTACAATGCTGCCAAAATTTCTGAAAAATCTCAATTGATTAGTATTTCGGGTTTGCATCCGACAACGATCAGGAAAATATTGCGGGGACAAGGAGCGGATGAAAGTTCGTTGCGGTTGATTTTCCAGGTAGTAAACTTGGAATTGCAAGACCAAGATTACACGCAACCGGGAATTGACAATATTGTGAGGATTAATGCTACTCAAGATTGGGGTGAGGCAGTTGATGTTTCGGTTTTTTACGGTCGGGAGTTGGAATTAGAAAGTCTGTCCGAGTGGATGCTTGAAGCAGATTGCCGTCTAGTGGTGCTGTTGGGAATGGGTGGCATTGGTAAAACGGCACTGTCGGTGAAATTGGCGGAGAAAGTTGGGGATAATTTTGAGTTTTTGATTTGGCGCTCGCTCAAAAATGCCCCTGCTCTAGAAGAACTCCTCCCAGACTTAATTCAATTTCTTTCTCAGCAGCAGGAAACTGCTGTTAATTTACCCAAAACTCTCGGCGGTAAAATTTCCCGAATCACCCATTATTTACGCGAATCACGCTGTTTGTTAGTCTTCGATAATATCGAAACCCTGTTAAAACCTGGTAGTCCCGCCGGACGCTATCGGGAAGGTTATGAAGGGTATGGGGAACTTTTTAGACGAGTCGCAGAAACGGTTCACCAAAGTTGCTTGATTTTAACTTCACGAGAAAAACCCCAATGTATTTCGTCTCTCGAAGGCGAAAGCTTGCCGGTGCGTTGTTGGCAATTAAAGGGGTTACCCGATGTAGAAGGGGAAAAAATATTAAGTACTAAAGGACTGAGGGGTTCCCAAGCAAATATCAAGCAACTCGCGCAACTGTATCAAGGAAATCCCCTAGCTTTAAAAATTGTCGCGACTTCGATTCAAGAGTTATTTGCTGGCAATATTGCTGAATTTTTGGATGAAGGGGTAGCGGTTTTTAACGGGATTCGCAGTTTATTAGAACAGCAGTTTGATCGCTTGGCGACGCTAGAAAAGCAAATTCTTTATTGGTTGGCTATTAATCGAGAACCAGTTTCCCTCGCCCAATTACGGGAAGATATTGTGCCTCGGGTTTCAGCGGGTAGAATTATGGAATCTTTGGAGTTTATTGGGTGGCGATCGCTGATAGAAACCCAAACTACCAACGCCGGACAATTGTTTACTTTGCAACCTGTGGTGATGGAGTATTTGAGCGCTCGCTTGCTCGAGCAAGTCTGTGCAGAAGTCCGCACCGCCAGCGAGTCGGGAAACCCAGATAGCCTCAACCTCCTGAAACACCATGCCTTAATCAAAGCCGAGTCTTCTGAATCGGTGCTAGCTGCGCAATTTAATTTGATTTTACAGCCAATTGTTGAAGGTTTATTAACCAGTTTCGGTACCCGGGAAAATTTAATAGCATTCTTCAATAATATTATAGCATCTTTGAAGTCAAATTTACTGACAACTCCCGGTTATCTGGCTGGCAATGTGGTAAATTTACTAATTAAGTTAAAAGTAGATTTGAGCGGGTATGACTTTTCAGGACTAACAATTTGGCAAGGGTATTTCCCTGGAGTTAATTTACGGCGAGTTAACTTGACTGGGGCGAATTTAGCCAAATCGGTTTTTAGCGAAAATTTTGGCAATATTTATGGAATTGCGTTGAGTCCGGATGGAACGCAATTAGCGACGGGACATAAAGATGGGGAAGTGCGTTTGTGGCAAGTAGCAGATGGGAAATTGTTGTTTCGCTTCTTAGGACATAGCAGCACTGTTTGGTGTTTAAGCTTTAGTCCAGACGGAAAAATGCTTGCTAGTGGCAGCTTTGATAACACAATTCGATTGTGGCAGGATGAAACGGAAAATATTGGGGAGGGGGAGAGAAATTTATCGCCGATTCGCAATACTTTATCGTTTATCGGTCATGGGAATTGGGTCTGGGGAATTGCATACAGTCCGGATGGTAAAATATTGGCGAGTGGGAGTAGCGATCGCACGGTCAAACTCTGGGATATTTCCACGGGAAATTGCCTTACAACTTTGCAAGGACATACCGATATCGTCCATACAGTTGCCTTTAGTCCGATCCCCCTCACATCCCCCTTTTTAAGGGGGACGGGAGGGGGATCCCAAGGGGGGGTTATATTAGCCAGCGGCAGTGCGGATCGAACAGTAAGAATATGGAATATAACCACAGGAGATTGCCGTCAAATTCTCACCGGACACAAAAGTCAAATTTCTGCGGTTGCCTTTAGTCCCGATGGACTTTATTTGGCAAGTTGCGACGGACAAAGTATTAAAATTTGGGACATTACAACCGGAGAATGCCACCAAACTATCTGTAAATATCTGACATTTGTTTGGTCAATTGCCTTTAGTCCGGATGGGGAAACCATCGCAGGTGGAGATGACAAAGTTATCAAACTTTGGCATATCAAAACAGGAGAATGCTCTCAAATATTATCGGGATTCACCAGTAAGGTTTGGTCGGTAACATTTAGTAGCAACGGACAAATTATTGCAGGTAGCGATAAGCAAACCTTAAAGTTGTGGCAAATTAACGAAAACGGTGCTGTCAATCCGCTGCAAACTATACAAGGATATGCAAATTCGATTTGGTCGGTTGCGATCCCCCCTGCCCCCCTTGGTAAGGGGGGGCAGGGGGGGATCGTCGCATCTGGCGGTGCAGATCAAACCATCAGTCTCTGGGATATTTCAACCCGTCGCTGTTTAGGGACTCTATCCCAACATCAAAAATCAATCCGCACTCTCGCCTTTAGTCCGATCCCCCCCAACCCCCAATGCCTTGGGGGAAATTCTATCGCCGCCAACCACCCTGACCTTGGGGGAAATTCTATCGCCGCCAACCGCCCTGACCTTGGGGGAAATTCTATCGCCGCCAACCCTGACCTTGGGGGAAATGCTATCGCCGCCAACCCTGACCTTGGGGGAAATTCTATCGCCGCCAACCGCCCTGACCTTGGGGGAAATTCTATCGCCGCCAACCGCCCTGACCTTGGGGGAAATTCTATCGCCGCCAACCCCCCTTGGCAAGGGGGGCATGGGGGGATCTTAGCCAGCGGTAGCGAAGATAAAACCATCTGCCTTTGGCAGCTAAATAAAACAGGAATTGCAGATAAAATTAGTCGAGAAAATTTATCCCCAATTCAACTTTTAGGACATACAGGGTGCGTTTGGTCGCTGGCGTTTAGTCGCAATGGCAAAATTTTAGCTAGCGGTAGTTCCGACCAAACAATTCGACTTTGGGATATTAGTAACCGTCACTGTCTGCGAATACTGTCGGGACACGATAGTTGGGTGTTATCTGTTGCCTTTAGTCCGATCCCCCCTCACCCCCCTTACAAAGGGGGGATTTTAGCTAGCAGCAGTGCCGATCAAACAATTCGACTTTGGGATATCACCACGGGAGAATGCATAAAAACTTTATTTGGACATCAGGGATTAATTTGGTCAATTGCCTTTAGTCTCGATGGGAAAATTCTCGCCAGTGCCAGCGAAGATGGAACCGTTAAACTTTGGAACCTGCAAAACCTCACCCCTAACCCCTCTCCCCATCAAACCCTGCAAGGTCATCAAAGTTTAGTTTGGTCAGTTGCCTTTAGTCCGATCCCCCCATACCCCCCTTACCAAGGGGGGCATGGGGGGATTTTAGCAAGTAGTAGCGTTGACCAAACAATTCGACTTTGGGATGTGAGCGAGGGGCGGTGTATTAAAGTATTAGAAGGGCATAATAGCGCCGTGTGGTCGGTGGCGTTTACTCCCGATGGTAAAACTTTAGTTAGTAGCAGTAACGATGAAACAATAAAGTTTTGGGATGTAGAAACCGGGGTTTGTTTAGACACGCTTAGACCGGAAAGAATTTATGAAGGCACGAATATTACCGGGGTGACGGGATTGACCCCCGCACAGAAATTAACCTTAAAGGCATTAGGAGCAATTGAACATCAAGAAACCCGGTTTTTCTAACAATACCTACGAATCTCTCCAGCAATAATTGGCAATGCTGCGTCAACAAGTTGTCGGACTCCCAGGGTCAAGGGGAGGTGAAATCAGCTGGGGGTTTTTTACATTTTGATAACTCATGGTATTTTTACTCTCAATCTGGTAAAATAGTAACAAATTGGGTTCATTGTTCGTAGTAAGGGCAAAAGTCCTTAAACCTCTGGCATGAGAACGCGCATTCCTCACCTAGGTTCAGATGTGCGCGGACTTTTGCCAGCGCCTTTACTTTTTCTTCTTTTTCTTAAGTTCTTTTTAAAGCCACTATCTTCTCCCATAAAAGCACTTGGGCAAGCTAACACTGGAATTATCAAGACAGTATGCGGAAATCTCCGTCCTATCACTTCAACTAACCTTAAGCGATGAATCAGAATCTGTTGTTTTCTTCAGCAACCATTCTCATTGTTGACGACTTGCCAACGAACTTGCGCTTGCTAGATTCCGTGCTAACTCAACAAGGGTATAACGTTCTCAAAGCCATCAACGGTGAATTGGCGTTGAGGGCGTCAACAACCGTCGATATTGATTTAATTTTACTGGATATTATGATGCCGGGATTGAATGGATATGAGGTTTGTCGTAGATTGAAATCAGAACCAAAAACAGCGAAAATTCCAGTAATTTTCTTGAGCGCTCTCAATGAGGGATTTGACAGGCTAAAAGCCTTTGAAGTCGGCGGAGTTGATTATATTAACAAACCATTAGTCATCGATGAACTTTTAGTCAAAGTTCAGACTTATCTATCGTTGAGGGTAGCAGGAAAAGAAATTATGTTACTAGATCGGCGAATTGAAGAATTAACACAAGCACGGGAAGATCAGATAAAGTATGCTAAAAATCAAATGTAAATTGTCCGTCACGATATGCTGACGGGTTTACCAAATCGGGTGTTGTTTATGGAAGAGTTGAATTCAGCGATAAACCGCTCTAAAATTGAGCATAACTATCGGTTTGGGGTGCTATTTTTAGATGGCGATCGCTTCAAAGTAATCAACAATTCCCTGGGATATTTCGTAGGAGATGAACTGCTCAATGCTATGGGTCGTCGCTTACAAGATAATTTGAGCGAACAAGACACGATCGCGCGGTTAGGAGACGATGAATTTGCCATTCTCCTGACCGAGGCTCAAGATATCACCAGTGCCTCTGAAGTCGCTAATAAAATATTAGCAGCCCTGAAGCAGCCTTTTAACCTGCAAGGACATGAAGTATTTATCAGTGCCAGTATTGGAATATGTTTGGGTGGTCGAGATTATCAACAACCAGAACATATTCTGCGAGATGCAGCGACGGCGATGGGGCGTGCCAAAGAACTGGGAAAATCCCGCTATCAAATTTTTGATATTACCCTGCACCAGGAAGCAAGCCGGTTTTTACAGATAGAAAAAGAACTGCGTAAAGCGATTAAAAAACAAGAATTTATAGTCTACTATCAACCGATTATTTGCCTAAATACGGGTAAAATTGATGGAGTAGAAGCTTTGCTACGCTGGCAGCATCCCACCAGGGGTTTAATTGCTCCAGCCGAGTTTATTCCGGTAGCCGATGAAACTGGTTTGATTGCCCCTATTGGCAATTGGGTATTGCAGGAAGCTTGCCATCAACTTCGCCAGTGGCAAGCAGCAGGAATGGTGAATGATTCTTTCAAAATCAGCATCAATTTGTCCCCGCAACAGTTTAGCCAAGGAGACTTGCTCGACCTGATTGACCAAATTCTGATTCAAACCCAACTCAATCCCTACTGCTTAAAACTGGAAATTACTGAAACTGCGCTGATGGAAAAGTCCCAAGTAACTGTGTCGCTACTGAAGCAATTAAGCAGCAGAAAAATTGAGTTGAGTATTGATGACTTTGGCATCGGGTACTCTTCGTTGAGTTACTTGCATTCTCTACCAGTTAATGCGCTCAAGGTAGACAAATTTTTTGTGCAGAACCTGAATGAAACGCCGATCAATACGGGAATTGTGCCAGCAATTATTCGCCTTGCCAAGACAATGGGAATGAATGCGATCGCTGAAGGAATTGAAACAATTGAACAATTAGAGCGACTGCGAATGTTAGACTGCGACTGCGGTCAAGGATACTTCTTTTCTCAACCTTTACCACCGGAGGAAGTTATCGAACTAATTGCCAGAGAACCTCGGTGCTGAAATGACAAGGAAGACAAGGAGGACAAGGGGGATCGGCGTACTAATGTATTGTATTAAGGGAGGTTCCACCTCCGATAATTCGTTCCCAGGTTAAACCTGGGAACGAGAAAAGGGAGGTTCCACCTCCGATAATTCGTTCCCAGGTTGAACCTGGGAACGAGAAACGAGAAACGAGAACCTGGGAACGAGAAACGAGAAAACCTGGGAACGAGAAAAAACGAGAAATCTAAAATCTCGCGAGTCTTTGGTACAAAATAGGGGGAAAGATGGCTCGATCGCCCTATGTTAGTTAAACTCATCAAACGCAAACTCGCCAAGCTATCGGGTAAAGTCCCGTTGCGAACTGTCCTGATCGTTCCCGTTGTCTTGCAAATTGTTGCGACAGTGGGAATTGTGGGGTATCTTTCGTTTACAAACGGGCAAAGGGCGGTGGAAGAACTTGCGAGTCAGTTGATGAATAAGGTGAGCGATCGCATTGAACAGCAACTGAAACACTACTTGGAAAATCCCCAAGTCATCAATCAAATTAATGCCGAAGCGATTCAACATGGGCAGATAAACCTGCAAGATCCCAATAGCTTGACGCGCCAATTTTGGCAGCAGCGGTTTTTGTTCGATCGCGTGTGCGGATCGGCAATTTTTTTTGGCAGTACCGAAGGGGAATTTACAGGTTTGGGACTGCGAAAAGGCAAAATCTGGCTAATTGGCAGGGCGGGGAAAGCTACCAACAATCGATACTATAGCTATACGGTTGATTCCCTGGGAAATGCGGTAAAGCTAACAGAAACTATGGAAAGTTTCGACCCCAGAAACCGCCCTTGGTATCAAGACGCGATGCGGGCGGGCGATCCGGTTTGGAGTCGAGTTTACCCCGATTTTAGGCAAAAAAGCCCCAAAATTGCGATCGCGCAGCCGGTATACGATTCTTCAGGGCGACTGCGGGGAGCGATTGGGGTAGATTGTTTGCTTTCTTCGGTGGGAGAGTTTCTCAGGCGCGTAGAATTGGGGCAGTCTGGGGAAACTTTTATTATCGAGCGAGAGGGAACCCTGGTAGCTAGTTCATCGGATATATTACCCTTTGATGTGCAAAAACTGCGACAATTGTATGCTAAAGAAAGTAGCAATGCTTTGATTCGATCTACGGCAAATTACCTGCAAGAAAGCTTTGGCAATTTTTATACTATTGACCGCAGCAAGCAACTCAGTTTTAAACTGAATGGCGAACGGCAATTGGTGAAAATAACGCCGTTTTCCGAGCAATTTGGGTTGGATTGGTTAATTGTGGTGGTAGTTCCAGAATCGGATTTCATGGAACAAATTCATGCCAATACCCAAAGAACAATTTTGCTTTGTTTGGGAGCGTTGGGATTGGCAATTATTATTGGCATTTTGACGGCGCGAACTGTAACGCGACCGATTCTTAAGTTAAGCGCAGCGAGTCAAAAAATAGCCAGCGGCGAACTCAATCAGCGGGTGGATGTGGAAGGTAGTGCAGAATTAAAGGTGTTGGCAGATTCGTTTAATCGGATGAGTCGGGAAATTCAGCTATCTCGCGCACAACTGGAAGAGTATGCGCGATCGCTCGAACAAAAAGTGCGCTTACGCACCCAATCCCTCGAACAAGAAATTATCCAGCGCCAGCGCACCCAAGAACAACTAGCAACAGCTTTGGACGCCGCCGAAGCCGCATCCCGCGCCAAAAGCGCCTTCCTCGCCAACATGAGTCACGAGTTACGATCGCCTTTAAATGCCATTCTCGGCTTTGCTCGACTTACAATTAAAAGCAAGGATCTCCCATTAAAACATCGGGAAAATCTTGCCATTATTAACCGCAGCGGCGAACACCTCCTCGACCTGATTAACGATATTTTAGATTTATCCAAAATTGAAGCAAATCGCACAACTTTTAACCCCCAAAACTTCGACCTCTATTCCCTACTCGATGAGTTGGAATCTTTGTTTTGGCTCAAAGCTGAAACCAAGCAGTTACAGCTAATTTTCCAAATCGACCCCCAAGTACCTCGCTACATCCAAACCGACCCCCTCAAACTGCGCCAAGTTTTAATTAACTTACTCAGCAATGCGATTAAATTTACTCAGAAAGGAAGCGTTACTTTAAAAGTGGTAATGGGTAATGGGTCATTGGTAATAGGTCATGAAAAAGACAATTCCCAATTACCCTCGTTCCCTGGATCTGCCTGGGAACGCAATTCCCAATTAAATTTTTCAGTTGCAGACACCGGAGTTGGCATTCCTCCTGAAGAACTCGACAGCATTTTTGCAGCCTTTGTGCAAACCAAAGCCGGACAACAAGCAGAAGGAACGGGTTTGGGATTGCCCATCGCTCGCAAATTCGTGCAGTTGATGGGGGGAGAGATGAGCGTTAAAAGTCAAGTCGGAAGCGGCAGTATTTTAAATTTTTATATTTCGGTAAATGTCGTTGAAAATAGTGAAATAACAACCGATAATTCTGAAAATATTGTTATTGGTTTAGCACCCAATCAACCCCAGTATCGGATATTAGTGGTAGATGACAAAGATTACAATCGTCACCTGTTATTGCAACTATTACAACCCCTGGGTTTTGCAGTTAAAGAAGCGAGTAATGGACTGGAAGCTGTAGAAATTTGCCAAAGTTTTGAGCCGCATTTAATTTGGATGGATATGCGGATGCCGGTGATGGATGGTATTGATGCAACTAAACAAATCAAGGCCACAATTCAAGGTAAAAATACAAAAATTATTGCGCTGACGGCGAGTACCGTTGAAGAAGAGCGATCGATTATTATTGCTGCTGGATGCGACGATTTTTTGCGTAAACCTTTCCGCGAAATGGATATTTTTAACTTAATGAATAAGCATATTGGAGTGCTATATATCTCTGAAAAAAATGAATCGGTCAAAACTGCAAATTTAGGAGATAATAGCGACAAGGCTTTAACGCCTGAAGATTTAGCGGTTTTACCGGAAAGTTGGTTGAATTCCCTTTATCAAGCGGCAGCTTTAGCAGATTCTGAAGCTGCTTTCCGGTTAATTGAACAAATTCGCTCTGAACGCGCAACATTAGCTGCCGCTTTAGCTAAGCTTGTCGATAATTTTGATTTTGAAGCGATTGAAAGTTTAATCGAAAATTTATTTAATAACTCAAGTTGCTAGTTATCTCTTTCAGATCGGCTAATGGCTAATGGCTAATGGCTCAATCAGTAAACCTCCTATATTAGCAATTAGCAATTAGCAATTTAACTAGCAACTTGCGTTAATAGCTAATCGCTCATCCATCCCCATCTAAACAAAACACAATGAACAACCAGTTTATTGCTATCGAAAAAGCCAATATTCTCATCGTTGACGATACCCTAGAAAATTTGCGCCTGCTTTCTAATATGCTGACCCAGGAAGGCTATAAAGTGCGAGGCGTACCCAAAGGTCAAAAAGCGATCGCCACGGCACAGTTAGCACCTCCTGATTTAATTTTGCTCGACATTATGATGCCAGAAATGGACGGCTTTGAGGTTTGTCAACAGCTTAAAGCGGGGGAAACAACTCGCGATATTCCGGTGATTTTCTTAAGTGCTTTGAACGATACTTTAGATAAAATTAAAGCCTTTTCTATTGGGGGAGTGGATTATATCACAAAACCATTTCACGTGGAAGAGGTTTTAGCCCGCGTCGAGAATCAATTGCGCTTGCGATCGCTGCAAAAACAACTGCTCGAACAAAATACTATTCTACAAAAAGAAATTCGCGAACGCCAGGTTCTAGAAAAAAGGTTACGGGATTCTGAGATGGAGATGCGGGGTTTTTTTGAAGCGATGAGCGATATCGTTTTGTTTATCAATGAGGAGGATAACAGTCTTAAAATTGCGCCAACGAATCCGGATCGCTTTTACCCGCCTGATACCGATATCCTTGGTCAAACAATCGAACTTTTTTCTGGGGACAAAGCCGAGATTTTTAACAGTAAAATTAAGCAAACTTTAGAAATACAGCAACCGATTAATTTTGAATACAGCCTAGAACTAGAAAACCGACAAATTTGGTTTATTGCCAGCATTGCGCCCACCTCAGAAAATACAGTAGTTTGGGTAGCGCGGGATATAAGCGATCGCTACTTAGCAGAAGCAGCGCAAAAACGGCGAGGGACAATGGATAACCTACTCTTAAATATTTCCCGCGCTTTCCTCGACCAAGATATCGACACGGCGATTGATTTTACCCTGAGTAAGATTGGGGAATATACTGGGAGCGATCGCAGCTACATTATTCGGTTCTGCGACCAGCAAAAATACTTGAGTATGACTCACGAATGGTGTGCAAAAACAGCCGATCCGCAAACTGAATTATTGCAAGAAATCCCCGTCGAAACTTTCCCTTGGATGTACGAGCAACTCCTGCTTGGTAAAACCGTAATGATTAGCGATGTTGATAATTTACCCCCCGAAGCAGTTGCCGACAAAACAGCACTTACTTGCCTATCTATCCGTTCATTAATCAACATTCCCCTACTGCATCGAAACCAACTCGTAGGCTGTATTGGTTTAGTCACCGTCCATATTGCCAAACAGTGGAATGCAGAAGAAATTAACCTACTCAAACTCGTAGGAGAAATAGTCGCGATTGGTTTAGCCAGAAACGACGCAGAAATAGAGCGGCAACAAGCAGCAGCAGCAGCGTTTGCAGCGAGCCAAGCCAAAAGCGAATTCCTCGCCAACATGAGCCACGAACTCCGCACCCCTCTGACTGCAATTCTCGGACTTTCTGAAGTTTTGCGAGAAGAAACTTTTGGTCCTTTGACTGCCAAACAGCACCAGAAATTAGCCACCATCGAACAAAGCGGTCAACACTTGCTGGAACTGATCAACGATGTTCTCGACCTCTCTAAAATTGAAGCGGGAAAGATGGAATTGCAACTCGCTCCCACGGATATTTCAGGGTTGTGCAATGCCAGTCTCGCCTTTGTCAGACAGCAAGCGCATCAAAAACGAATTCAATTAACTTGTCAGGTTCCACCCCAAATCGGCAAAATCGAAATCGATGAACGGCGGATGCGACAAGTGCTGATTAATTTACTCAGTAATTCGGTTAAATTTACCCCGGAAGGCGGTGAAGTTTGGCTCGAAGTTCAAGCAGATCGAGAACGGGAAATTGTGCAATTTAGTGTCGTCGATACTGGTATCGGGATTGCACCACAAGATATCCATAAACTCTTCCGACCTTTTGTACAGTTAGAGGGTGCTTTAAACCGGCGCTATGCTGGTACTGGGTTGGGACTGGCGTTAGTGCGACAAGTTGTAGAATTACACGGTGGTTCTGTATGTTTAGAAAGCGAAGTCGGAAAGGGAAGTCGCTTCACCGTGTCCGTACCTTGGCGTCAGAAATCAGAAGCGATCCCCCATCCAGAATCTTGCATTTCCTATCCCTACTGTTTCAATTTCAACCAAGTTTTAATCGTCGAAGATTCTGCACCCGCTGCGGAACAAGTTGCCCATTATTTATTAGAATTAGGAGTAAAAAATTACACTATCCATTCTCTGGGAACCGGGACGACTGAAGCCGCTCTGCAATTAAACCCAGATGCGATAATCTTAGATTTACAGCTGCCAGATCGTTCCGGATGGGATGTTTTGGCCCAACTGAGAAGCGAACAGAGGACGCAGCACATTCCCATTTTGATTGTTTCCGTGGTGGATAAACCCGCGCGAACTGGGGACTTGGGTGTGTGCGAGTATCTGGTCAAACCTTTTTCCCGCCATCAGTTTCAGCTAGCGTTACGCAAGCTGATCGCCAAACGCGATGCCACTGACAACCCCAAGCCTACTGCGGCAACAACACCTTTAATTCTACTGGCAGAGGACAGCGAGACAACAATTTATACAATAGTTGAATATTTAGAACTAAAAGGTTATAGAATGGCAACCGCAGTCAACGGCATCCAAGCCGTTCAAATGACAAAACAGCTAAAACCCGACCTGGTGCTAATGGACATCCAGATGCCCGAAATGGACGGCTTAGAAGCAACCAGGCAAATCCGCGCCGATGGGGAAATTGCGGCAACTCCGATTATTGCCCTGACTGCCCTCGCCTTGCCGGGAGATCGGGAAAAATGCTTAGAAGCCGGGGCAAACGAGTATCTTACGAAACCCGTAAGTTTGCCAAAGCTCACCGAAGCGATCGCGCACTTCCTACCAGCTTCGTAGTATGTTCGTAGTAGGCGCTTCAGCGCCGTCAGATGACTAATAGCTAATACCAACAAATAAGAAAAATAACTAATGACTCACCCACAAAATCAACCAGATCATAAAAAACTTCGCATCCTAATTATCGACGACGAAGAAAGCATATTTGAAGTAATTGAAGGATTGCTTCTGCGAGAAGGTTATGACTTAACTTACGTATCCAGCGGCAAAGAAGCATTAAATCAAATTGAGGAAATTCAACCCGATGTTATCTTATTAGATTTAATGATGCCAGAAATGGACGGATTGGAAACCTGCCAGCAAATTAAAGCCAATCAGCGTTGGTGTCACATTCCCATTATTATGGTCACAGCTTTAAGTTCTAAAGAAGATTTAGCCCGCTCTCTCGAAGCAGGTGCAGATGATTTTTTGTCAAAACCCATTAACAGTATCGAAATGCGAGCGAGGGTGAGATCGATGTTAAGAATTAAGCTCCAGTACGATGCTTTAGCAGCTACTCAGCAACTGCGAACGCTTAATCTTTTTAATGCATTTTTGCAGTAATAACGCAAGTTGCTAATTGCTAATTGCTAATTGCTAATCGAAGAACGCGAAGTTATCATAAGCTTCAGCAATATAAGCTGCTAAGCACCTAATTTGAGAGCCAGATTTTCCTTTCTTCTTGTGGGGTGGGCATCTTGCCCGCCACTTTATTGGATTTAAATGCGTAGCAGCTTACTATTTTTCTTGCCATTAGCTATTAGCCATTAGCAATTTCTTCAGATTGAGCTAACGCTTCAGAACCTGCTACAATTTCCAGAATTTCTTCAGTAATTGCAGTTTGACGCAACTGTTGAAATTGAGCGTTAAATTCGGATAATCTTTCTTCAATATTTTGCTCGGCAACTTGCATAGCAGCGAGGCGACTGGCGTTTTCACTCGCTAAAGATTCGGCAAAGGCACGATAGAGAGAAATAAAGAAATATTGCCCGATTAATTCAGAAAATAACCGACTTCGATCCATCGTGAACATAGGTAACGTGCGCGAGTTCCAAGGTTGTTGTTGCAAGTTAGATAGCCACGTTCTATCGAGGGGTAATAAATGCAGCGTATGGGGCGTGTAGGATGTGTTAGAACGGGGTTGATTGTAAAACAAGATAATGCGATTAATTTGTTGCGTTTGACGCCAAGCTTCGATTTGCAGTAACAATTCTTGCACCATTGGCGTGATGCCAGCAAGGGAACTCGGCATATTAAACGAGGATGCAATGGTAACTTTAGCATTTTCCAAAGGTGGGATAACCCTTGCCCCCACGGTTACTATTGTGCGGTTTTCTGATGCTATGGGTAATTGCTCGATTTGATTAATCGCATAATGGGTAATTTGTTCGTTAAATTGACCGCACATT
This sequence comes from Microseira sp. BLCC-F43, assembly GCF_041929235.1. Taxonomy (NCBI): domain Bacteria; kingdom Bacillati; phylum Cyanobacteriota; class Cyanophyceae; order Aerosakkonematales; family Aerosakkonemataceae; genus Microseira; species Microseira sp. BLCC-F43. The sequence goes on along the minus strand of NZ_JBHFNP010000314.1, from coordinate 13,123 downwards.
CCTTGGTCAGAGCCAAATATAATCGCAGCCAAACGGTTATTTATAGCGGGTTCTATTCCTGCCAAATTATGCCCTTCGGAACTAGCATAACCCAGCACAATTTGCAACCCCATTTCAATCGTGCGGTTATATTCCGCGAGAGATTCTACTGCCCTTTCGTATTGGCGAATGCTGGCAGCAGCAAGGACTTTCATTGTTTTTACCACCGATTGCAGTTCTTTGGCGGTGGTAATTTGGCGTTGGAGGGAATCAATTGCTGGCATGATTTTGTGAGACAGGACTAAAGCTGCGTGTCACAATCGGTGGTTGGTGCGTGACGTTACAAGTCTCATTGCTACCTTGAAATATTCTCGCAGCGTCACGCACCCTACAGAAAAAATATGCCAGTGCTTACGCAAAGACTCTAAATGTAGGGTGCGTGACGTTACAAGTCTCATTGCTACCTTGAAATATTCTCGCAGCGTCACGCACCCTACAGAAAAAATATGCCAGTGCTTACGCAAAGACTCTAAATGTAGGGTGCGTTAGCGAAGCGTAACGCACCACAACCACTATATATGATGTAAGTGAGTAAGTCCTAATACATAGTTTTGACATCAACAATTACAAATTACTGAGATTTTGAGCCGCTCCACAATCTTTACAGTACGGCAAATGTTTATAAGTAAGATTGTGACAGCTTTGGCATTCAACATATTGATAATAACCGCAGTGGGGACAGTAGGTATCATGTCGCCGAATCTTCTTAGCACACTTAATACAGCGCGATTTTTGCACTCTGTTCGCTGCCTGAATTTTAGGATTCAAGACAACTTTTTGACAAAACTTGATAATGCCAAAACCAACCAGCGGGATGAGCAAAATATAAAAATAGCTGATGAGGAAAAGCAATCCTCCCAACAAGGCGCTAATGATATCAAATAACCATTGAAATATGGCGCCGATTTGCAAAAATTGAAAAACTTTAAGAATGAGCGGTATAAAAAATATCACCAGCAAATGCCAGCTAATTAGCGAGATCAGTCCATATCCTCTTCTTTGGGCGAATTTGTGAACTGATAAAGCGCCGATAATCAGCGGTAGCAGAAACAGCGATTGAAAACCAAGTTGGATACTTGGATACCAAAATGACGCATGTTGATAGCCTTTTTCAACTTGCTTAAATTTATCGTCATTGTTCAGAAAGGCAATAAAATTGGCGGTTTCTGGTTTGGCAAGCAATTCATTTTTAAGATTAGAGATTTCGGTTTTCAGTGTAGAAATTGTGGCGTTATTTTGCTCTAACTGCTGTTTGGCTTTTTCTGCACCGACTTGATTAATAGATTGTTCGCGAGGTTGACCTGCAATTTTTTCCAATAGCGTCGAATCGTATTGGGCACGAATATTGCGATTGACTTGTTCCAACCTGCTGATTTCTGCTTGTTTCCGTTCAATAGTTTTTATAGTTTCCTGATTTTGAGCATTTTTAATTTTGTCTTTCTCACCGGCATACTGCAAGCAGGTAGCAGAAATCTTACCCAAATGTCCTTCTGCTTCTTGTTGATAGGTTTGCTGAAAACTGGGTTGATTGTTCCTGTCATAGGGGAGTGAAACCCTGACAATTTCATAGTTTTTATCTTGAGTGGTTTGTTTCCGGTAATTGTTCCACTCGGAATAACATGGATAAGCTTGGTAAGGACTGATATGCCACCTGCTAATGTCATCCAGTCCGGCAAAAACATTGATTAATATAAAAATATCAATCAAAATAATGACAATCAAACTCACTTGATTTACGGGTTCGTTTTTGATTGTCCTTGTATTCCTAAAAAACTGATTGAAAAGGCGGCGAATTTTGGCAAGCATATTTTTTCATAGGTGGTACTGGATTTAATTTATTCGATTTACTCATTTTCCAACCCAGAATGGGTCAGTTTAATGTTTGGCACAAGAGATGCGATCGCATGAAATTATCCAGCCTATACTGGTTACTGAAACTTGGGGTTACTCCCTTCGCGGCTGGAGAATACCTATTTAACTAACCGCAGAGGCACAGAGAACGCAGAGGTAAGAGAAATGAAGAGGTAGATGGTTTTATAGGGCTAAGGGAGTAATATTTACAATCGCATTCTTGGCTACATTCACAATCGCTGTGAAATCTGCCTCGTTGAGTTTTTCGCCAGATTGGATGGATTTACACACTTGGGGCAATTGTTCTGTCACTGCTTTGGCAACGGCTTTTTCCGCAGCGGCAATATTTTCAATCGCCAAATCATCAAATACTCCCGATGTTACTGCCAGCAATACGGCAATTTGTTCTGCCACTGGCATGGGTTCGTATTGATTTTGTTTCAAAACTTCCCGTACTCGCCTTCCCCTTTCTAGGGTTTTGCGAGTTGCTTCATCTAACCTGGTTCCAAAGCGGGAAAAGACTTCCAATTCTTCAAATTGAGAATAAGATAGACGCAAATCTCCGGCGACGGCACGATAGGCGGGGAGTTGGGTTTTTCCCCCTACCCGCGATACCGATTTTCCCACATCAACCGCAGGGATGACGCCTTTTTGAAATAAGGTAGGAGACAGGTAAATTTGCCCGTCTGTAATCGAGATTAAATTAGTCGGAATGTAGGCGGAAATATGCTGGGATTCTGTATCGATCATCGGCAGTGCTGTTAACGAACCTCCACCTTTTTCTGCATTCAAATGAGTTGAACGTTCTAACAAGCGAGAATGGATATAAAAAATATCGCCTGGAAATGCTTCTCGACCGGGCGGACGGCGCAATAATAAGGATAATTCCCGATAGGCGCGGGCGTGGGCGGTGAGGTCGTCGTAGATAATTAATACATCCCTTCCTTGTTCCATGAAATATTCTGCCATTGCCGTTGCTGCGTAGGGGGCAATAAATTGCAATCCCGGCGGTTCTTCTCCTGCTGCTACGACTACTAAAGAATAGTCCATTGCGCCGTATTTTTGTAAATCGGCAATTAGTTTAGCAACAGAAGAACTGCGCTGTCCGATGGCGCAGTAGACGCAGAGAACGTCTTTATCTTTCTGATTGATGATGGTATCGAGAGCGATCGCGCTTTTTCCAGACGCGCGATCGCCTAATATTAATTCTCGCTGTCCCCGTCCAATTGGAATTAGCGCATCTACCACTTTTAATCCTGTTTGCAATGGCACGGTTACCGGGGCGCGATCCATAATTCCCGGCGCTTCTCTTTCCGCCGCACGGCGTTGCGACACCCGCACCGAACCCCTATTATCCAAAGGACGCCCCAGGGGGTCTACGACTCGTCCCAGCAGCGTTTTTCCCACGGGTACATCTAATACTCTTCCAGTGCGGCGCACTTCGCAACCTGCTTTGAGATGTTCGCTTTTATCTAACAAAATAATGCCCACTTCATCGGGGTCGAGGTTGAATACCATTCCCATTCCATTTCCCCGAAATTGCACCACTTCTTCTGATTTTACCGCCGGTAATCCGGCGACGCGGGCAATCCCTTGACCGATGAATTTAACAATGCCAATTTCCTGGGATTTTAAGTCGGGTTTTTGGGTGGTTAGTACGCGATCGAAGGTCGTGAAGGTGTTGTCTAAAACTGTTTGTAGAACTTGGTTATCTTGGCTCATATTAACGCCTTTGTTTTATGGTGCGATCGCAACTGGGTAGGCGCGAATCGCACCATCCATAGTTGCGATGGTTAGATTGTGTTGCACTGCTTGGCAGATTAGCATACGGTCAAATGGATCGCGGTGCAGCAGTGGCAGTTTCGCCAGTTATGCAACGCTTGCTTCATCTAACGAAAGGCTAGAAATCAAATGCTGTTCTCGCTGTTTTGGCAGATAGATTTCTGGTGGTTCCGGCAATGGTAACTTGCCTAGTTGGTACTTGACGATGGCTTCCCAAATTGACACAACACTCAGATAAACTTCGTTATCGCCGTTGCGAATGTCATCGCGCAAAGCACCTGGCAAACGGTTGTCACCGCTGATGTACCAAAGAAAAATATGCGTGTCTAGCAGCAGCTTCATTTACCCTCAAACTGTCCGATGATTTCTTCTGGCAAAGGTGCATCGAAATCGTCTGGTGTGCGAAATTCTCCCGCACACAAACCAAAAGGTCGAAACTGCTTAGCACTTAGACGAACTTGCTTAATTTCTGCCACAGGTTTATCTGCTTGAAGAATCACAAACGTTTCGCCTGCTTGTACGCGCTGGAGGTAACCCAGCAAATCGCGCTGAATCTCATCAAGGCTGATGGTTATCATCATGTAACTGTATTAGACTCACTGACATTTACAAGATAACGCTTTCAAACTAAAAATACTGATAAAGTTGCGGGAGAGCTTCGGGTAAGGGAGGCATATCGCTTCTTCTCCTTGGAACCGGACAGTTTCGAGAAAGCTAAACATTTGATATCATGTCCCCCTAATTACCCTAAATAAAAATCTCGACCCGTCACCGTTTCACCGTTCTCCCAAGTCATTCTTAACTATGGGTGAAGAACCGAACATGATATGAGCCACTAATTGAGCGCCCCAATTGCTACTCGCGCCTGAAGGGCTGGCGATGCACCTGCTTTGATAGGATCGCTACATGACGGAAAGAGCGAGTTTACCCAAACGCTGGTATCAGCACTTTGCCAACATTCCGATCCGAGTGTTGCTCACCGTTCCATTTATGTTGCAATTGGTGGGAGCGGTGGGGATAGTGGGTTATTTGTCTGCTCAAAATGGACAGCAATCGGTGAGGGAACTTGCAGATCAACTCACGCAACAGGTATCGCTGCGGATTCAAGATCGCCTCACCTCCTACCTACACGCCCCCCAAGAAGTTGTCGCCGCGAACCATCTGGCAGTAGAGCAGGGAACCTTTGACCTCAAAGACTTTGAGCAACTGCGACAGCAATTTTGGCAACAAGTCACCCTCAACCCCTCACTCCAATCTGCCTTCTTTGGCAACGAGTTAGGAGAAGCAATTGGGTATGGACGCTTTCAGAGTGAATGTGCAGGATTCTCGACGCAAGGGCGGGAGTTGAGAGCGAGACACCATAAATTTAAGCCTAGTCTGCTTTTTATCTGTAAACTTGAGTTCGATGTCAAGTTGATAGAAGAAAAAACTTGACATTCCTCTGGACATTCGTGCATAATCAAGCCCAGATGTCGGTAAAAGTAGATTTAACCTCAAAAATTCCCCTAGATTCGGCAATTCAAATTTTTTTGCATCAAGGGGATCGGCACATACTAAGGCGGTATCTTGCTCGCGTCGAACAAGAAAAACTGCTATTAGGCAAGCGGTGTACTTGGGGTGAATCAAGCAATCGACAGGTTTAAACACGTTGAGAAAGGCAGAAAATCATGATTTTTCGAGATCGGGAAGGAAACTTTTACCTAGACTAACCGGGACGTTGAAAGCCCTGTCTCTTTAGAGCAGGAATGAAACGGACACGAGCGAATTTATTCGCTTATCAGCTTTCTGGCATAAGTTTCAATCAATTCGCTGATACTTACACCTTGTAACTGAGATTGCTTAGTTAGCATCTGCCAAGCTGTATCAGTTATTAAAACACAGCGTCGTTTTTTTAACTCATTATACAACACCGGGCTATTTTTTATCCTTTTTTTGCCTTTTCCAGTTGACATATCTAGAAGTGATATCTATACTAGATGTAAGTTAACAAATAAAAGGTGGTGATGCAAGTGCAATGCCGATGGAATTTTAAATTAAAGCCAACTTTAGAACAAGAAAAGCAAATGTCAGAATGGCTAATTACTTTAAGGAAACATCGGAATTATGCACTTAAACAAAGAGAACAAGGGTTTAACACAAACAATTCCCAATGCGATGAGGCGATCGCTTATGCTTGGGGTAGTTACTGCAATCTCTCTTCAAGGATTGAATATGGCTCGTGCTGTCCTTTAACTTGCCCTGTGTTAAAACATGGAGTTATCCCTGATGACTTAGAACTGGCTTTAAAGCGTTCCAAAGGTACGATTAAGTGGGACAATGCCTCTGGCATTCAGATGAAATTAACTACCAGGTTACGCCATAAAAATTCCTTTTTTGCTAGGGTTGATTCAACGGTTTTGCAGCGCAATCTCGCTAAATTGGATACAGCTTTTAACAATTTATGGAAACATGGAAGAGGTTTCCCTAAGTATCTAAGAAGGTTAGATTCCTTTGAGTACACACCTGGAAGAGTAAAATTAATTTCTAGTAGAGAAAGCTATGCTGTTGTTTACATCCCTGGCATTGGAAATGTGAAGATGTACAATAGCAGAGATTTCAGCCTGGTCAAAGACATTAGAACTTGTACTGTTAAACGGACTGGTGGTTACTGGTTTATCTCCATCTTAGTGGAAGTGCCTTTCGAGTTACCAGAGCAACTACCTATTGAGCAAGCTGCATCAGTTGTTGGCATAGATGTAGGCATTAATAAGCTAGTCGCAATATCTGATGGTAGTTTTGTTGAGAATATTAGACCGACTACCAATAATAGGACAGCTAGGCGTTTAACGATGCGTCAACGAGCCATCAGCCGCAAAAGGCAAGGTTCTAAAAACAAGGCTAAAGCATATCAAAAATTGTCGATAACTCAGCACAAACTATCTCAGAAACGAGATGGCTATAACTGGCAAGCTGCTAGCAGGATTGTCAAAGCTGCTGATGTTATGGCGCTTGAAAACCTAAACATTAAAGGAATGGTTAAACGTGCCAAACCATTGCACAATGGCTTTGGTGGTTATCTAAAAAATGGTGCAACGGCTAAATCTGGGTTAAGCAAAGCAATCCTTGATTGTGGATGGGGTGACTTGTTTAAGAAAATTGCTTGGTTGGCTGCCAAGTCAGGTAAACCACTTATCGCTGTTGACCCTAAACATTCAAGCCAAGTTTGCCCAAAATGCGGACATATTGACAAAAAAAATCGCAGTGGTGAGAAATTCATCTGTACCAACTGTGGCTATGCCGATCACGCTGATACGAAGGCTGCAAGAGAAATAGCAAAGCGTGTTGGACTTGTCTTTCCAAAAAATAAAAAGACACTACCTGCGGACTGTGGGAAAGTTACGCCTGTGAAGAAATCAACGCCTAATGGGGTTGAGTCCAGGAACCATGCCTATGAGCAATTGAATATTCAGTTAAGCTTGTTTGATTTAACTAAATACACAATTGCTGACAAACGGATATCCAGAAAATATGGCAGAAAATCTGGAGAATCCCCGTTTCTTTAGAGCGGGGAGTGTCAAAATATTCCAGAAGCTGAACTGAGCAAATTCAGAGTAGAAGCAGAACTCCCAGAGAATGCAGAAGTGGTAGGCAGAGAACCCGAGATGTCAGGTTCTCCAACAAGCGCAGCTTACAACTACGCGGCACCAGAAGCAGCAGCTTACAACTACACGGCACCAGAAGTAGCAGCTTACAACTACGTCGCACCAAAAGCAGCAGCTTACAACTACTTCGTACCAGCAGCAGCAGCTTACAACTACGCGGCACCGACAGATGCCACACCAGTAGCAGCTTACAACTACGCGGCACCAGAAGCAGCAGCTTATAACTACGCGGCACCAGCAGTCGCGTAAATCTATGCCGCTCCAGTACCGCAAAGCAGAAGGGCGCTCTACTGGAGCATTGTAGTTTATAGCTAATTATGTGTCCACATACTAATAGACAAGAAGAGCTAGACGAGGCAGTAAATCTAGAAGAAAAGATTGCTGCCATGAGGGAAGCTTTTAAATTAATGCCAGCAGGAGTTATAAGAGATAAAAAAGACTATGCAGCGTTTTACTTAAATTTGAGCCGGACTGGTGAGGACATAGTATCTTATTTAGTAGATGGTTGGCCAGCTTTCCTGATTAATAAACCAGAACATGTTGAGTACGTCCTGGTAAAAAATCAAGCCAACTACAAAAATCCATATCATCAATACGCGGAGTTGGCAGAACAATATACTCATGAGGGTGTATTTTTACTGAATTTACATAGAAACTCTGGAAATCAAACGGAAACATTTGAGGGGATAGTCAGCGACATAGCTAAAGCGGCGACAGCAACTGTCTGGGAGTGGGAAAAGCGATCAAAAGTAACACGTGTTCAGATAGATATCGAAACGAAGCAGATGCTATTTGGCAGCATGGCAAAAATTCTGTTTAATATAGAGGTTAGCGATTGGAGCGAAGCATTTGTAAGTGCAGTAAATTTTGCAGAAGAATACTCGTTCAATCAATCCTACTTGAAGCGTAGTATTTCAGCAGCCGAACTTATGCCGATAGAGCAAAGCTATCAAAAAGCGATCGCAGTAGAGAACGGAATAGCTGCGGGGATAGCTCGTCGTGCTGGGTTAGTAACACCTAATAGCGAGGTATCGCAGGATCTCAAGACAACAATCGTCCGAACATTGTTAAATAGTTACAATGGGATGGCAACAGCACTGTGCTGGGTAATTTATCAACTAGTGCAGCACCAAGAAGTGCTAGAGAGGGTATATAACGAGGTGGATCGGATTGTTGGCGATCGCGAACCTACAGTTAAAGACATTTCCAAATTATCTTATCTGCGACTGGTGGTAATGGAAGTCTTGCGTTTATACCCACCCGCATGGATATTAAGCAGGCAGGCAATTAAAGCGGAGCGAATAGGGGAAACTCTAATTCCGTCAGGAGCAATTATTTCCTTATCGCCCTATACTATGCAGCGAAAGGCAGACTTATGGGAGAGACCAAAAGATTTTATACCAGAGAGGTTTTTACCAGAGCAATCGGAAGGACGCCCAACTTTTGCTTACTTTCCATTTGGAGGGGGAACACGTAGGTGTCCGACAGGGCGGTTAGTTGTTAGCCAACTGCAAATTATGTTAGCGGCGATGCTACGCTTGTGCAATTTTGAATTAGCCTCAAACGAGGTTGTCAAACCACGCGGTTTGGTATCTCTGCACCCTCACCCAGGAGTATGGATGAGGGTAATGCCTAGGAAATAGAGTACGCAGCTAAGGACGCAATTCTTAGAGTTTAAGAACTAGGGTGCAAGCTAACATCTAAGTTGATTGATATACGTTCACCCGCCGCTTGTACCTGGTTAACTCTATGGGGTAAGAAGCTTGGAAATAGAAGAAACATACCGGGTTTGGGGCGAACGGTATACTGAGCAGTTTCCCAAATAGAGCGAGAAGCAACTCGCCCACTACGTGGATCGATAAGAGTCAAGTTGCCAGACTCTGCTGCCGAAGGTGCTGTAGGAACTTCTACATAGTAGACGCCAACAAGGTCAGTTTTGGTATGAACGTGTTCGTACTGGAAACCTCCCTGTCTCAAAATAACTGCCCAACCTTTATAGCTATAGTGAAAAGTTGAAGGAGTGGACCCGCTAAAACTAGCTTTCCCCCACTCTTTCAAAAAAATTTCGATTTGGTTGTTGATAAAATGCTTAAGCGTTTGGATAGCAGGAACGCCAGAATCTAGGAAATTTAAGCTAGACTGCCAGCCATGGTTAACAGTGCTAAATTGTGAGTAGTCGCGCTCGTTTTGCTCAAGATTGCGAATATAAGCTGCCAAGTCCTGATTGAGAGCTTCGCAACCTGGGAACTCGGTTTCTCCAAGCAGGGTTGGAAACAAAATATTTATTTTTAATCCCTGATAGTTCATCGTTGTAGTTGTAAGCGAGCGTCTAGCCGTCGAGATGATATCATGGTTCGGTAGCATCGTATTAAAAAGGTTCGTAGTCAGCACGCTTAGTGCTTGAAATAACAAGATTTTGGGGCACTCTCTGTACCTACTACAAACAAGAGCAATATAACCGGACATGATATGATAGATTATAAACTGAAGTTTGCCAGAAATCTGTTCTTTTAGCAAACCCAAGTTTGATTGAGGCACAATCACTGGTTTTGATTGCACCCTGTTTTAACCCAAGTCGTATTTTTTTTGAGTTCAGAGAGTTATTAAACTTATATCAAGTTCATGAACCAAATAACCTTAACAGAATTTAAGTCAGAGCTGCAAAAAGAAGCACTCGTTAACCTGGGATTGGCAGCCCCTTTAGCACTTGCTCAACTAGCTGAGGCTGGCATCCCTGTAGTAAATGCGGTAATGATGGGCTTACTTGGTACTCAAAATTTAGCTGCGGGTGCTTTGGGTACAATCACTTTTGTTACCTTATTAGTGGTTGGCGTTGGTATTCTGACAGGAGGAGGAGCGCTTGCAGCTGAGGCTTTTGGAGCTAAGGAAATAGATCGAGTTACCCGTATTAATTGTCAGGGGCTGTGGCTGGCAGTTGCTATCTCCTTACCCGCAATGCTTATAATATGGAACTGTGGCTCTATCTTGCAATTATTAGGTCAAGAAGAAAGCACCATAGTATTGACAACAAGCTATTTACACGCTCTAGTTTGGGGATTGCCTGCTGCCCTCAGCTTTTTACATTTAAAACGAATTGCTGCTGCGATCAATTTTCCCCAATTTGGCATAGTAATTATAGTTACATCTTTAATTTTGAATGTCCCTGTAAATTACGTCCTGATGTTTGGATACATGGGCTTTCCTGCCCTTGGTTTAGCTGGGATCGGCTGGGGAATTACCCTGATTTATTGGGTGAGCTTATGCGCAGCAGTTATGGTGATTTATTTCCATCCAAAAAGTAGAGATTACAAGCTTTTTCACGAGCTGAATCAGTTTGATAAAGAGCTATTTGTGAAAATTTTTAAGACTGGATGGCCGATGGGGATTCAGTTGGGAATGCAACTGGGACTCTTCGCGGCAACGGCTTGGCTGATGGGAACCTTGGGAACGGCAAGTTTAGCAGGCCATGAAATTGCCATTCAGACATCAGACCTTTTTTTAACAATTCCAGTAGGAATTTCTGCGGCAGCTACAGCGAGAGTAGGGCAGATGATGGGAGAGAAGAATGCTTTGGGAGCGATGAGGGCAGCCTTGCTCAATGTGACATTTAATGTACTATTTGCCAGTGTTGTTGCGTTAGGTTTTGAGTTGTTTTCTCAGCCGATTGCCGCAATTTATTTGGATATCAATAATCCCGATAATGCCGTGGCAATTAGTCGAGCAACTTATTTTCTAAAATTAGCAGGAATCTACCAATTTTTTTGTGGAATTCAAATAATTGGAGTGGGGGCTTTGCTCGGATTGCAGGATACCCGCGTCCCCATGCTAATTAACATATTGATATTCTGGGGTATTGGATTAGGTGGAGGATATATAATGGCAATAACTTTAGGTTGGGGAGGGAGTGGTTACTGGTATGGTTTAATTCTGGCTACGGCAATTTCGGGCATAATTTTAATGGTGCGGTTTTATCTTGTGAATTTTCACAAAATACCCGCTCCTGAATTGCAATCATCGGGTACTTAAAGGATTTTACAATAGCTTTGTCTAAAACGGAAGTTACCCGATACACATGTAGGATCGCGACTTCAATCCCTTGCTTAGGAAGGGATTGAACCTGTTCTTTTTTCAATACCCGCAGTCATGTATAGCTAGGGATGCTTCTTCATCAGCTGCTTCGCTAACGCCAAGCAATTTTCTGCAATTGATTTGAGGAAAAAATCGGCTGAAATCAACGCCACAGTAAGTAGGTGGAGGGAAATAAAGTGAAAATAGTTATGTAAGCATAGGGCGGGCAGAATGCCCACCCCACAAGAATTTCAGCTCTCTTGTGGGGTGGGCGGGACGCCCGCCCCATGTTCAGTTTATTTATACTCACCTACTTATTGGTTTCAAGGATTGCAGTCATGTCATCGATTTTCCTTACCCTTGGAAAGTCTTAAGCTGCTACGCATTTAAATCCAATAAAGAGGCGGGCTTTCCGGCCCACCCCACAAGAAGAAGGCAAAATTTGACTCTCAAATTAGGTGCGTAGCAGCTTATCTCCTCATGGTTTTAGTTGCCCCTGGTTGCACCAACCTTCTATTTCAGCCAATTTCCATGATTTAATAGGATATTAAATGCAAAATTCTCAGCTAAATGTTATGAACCGCTCGGCAAATACCCAAGTTGCAAGTGATTTTTCCCCAGAAATGGTGTTCCTACAAATGAGATATGGCAGTTGGATCTTCCAGTCTATCTATGCAGCCGCTAAGCTAGGGATAGCCGATTTGTTAAAGGATGGTTCTAGGAGTTGCAAGGATTTGGCAAGTGCAACGTCAACCCACGAGCGTTCCCTCTATCGACTTTTACGGGCACTCGCCAGTATGAAAGTTTTTGAGGAAACAGAACCCGGTTATTTTACTCTCACACCACTGGCAAATTACTTACGGAGTGATGTCCCTGACTCCCTAAAGGCGAGAGTAATTATGAATGGTGAGGAACAGTATCGAGCTTGGGGTGAGATAATGTACAGCATACAAACTGGGAAGAGTGCATTTGAGCATTTGTATGGGATGAATCTTTTGGATTACTATGCTCAAAATCCCGAAGCCGGAAACAATTTTAATCAGGCAATGACTAGGAGTTCAACCCTTCAAAACCCAGGGATAGTTTTAGATTACGACTTTTCTGATGTCCAAACTTTGGTAGATGTTGGTGGGGGACAGGGGAAGTTATTAACGGACATCCTCAAAGCCTATCCCAAAATGAAGGGAATTTTATTTGACCAACCCGAAGCGATTAAAGGAGCAAAATCACTCATTGAACAAGCCGGAATTTTAGACCGCTGTGAGCTAATAGCAGGTAACTTTTTTGAATCTGTGCCAGCAGGAGGGGATGCTTATATACTCAAGTATGTCATTCATGATTGGGATGATGAAAGGGCGATCGCTATCCTCAAGCGTTGTTATGAGGCAATGCCAGAGCATGGGAAACTCTTACTTGTAGAGCAAGTCATTCCATCCGGAAATCAACCCTCTTTTAGCAAGATGCTTGACCTACAGATGTTAGTGCTTTGTCCGGGTGGGTGCGAACGTACAGAAGCAGAGTATCGTATCCTCATGGAGAAGTCAAAATTCCAGCTGATCAAGATTGTTCCTACGCAGTCCTCTCTGAGTGTGATTGAGGGAGTAAAAACAGTTAGAAAAAATCTACCTATTTCTCCCTAAATCTCCCTAAAGACTGAGCATAATGTGAAGAATTGAGAAGATTTTGACCAGATCAAACTCTTCTCAAATTAAGATCGCACTCACAACAGGTACTTCCATCGC
>NZ_JBHFNP010000313.1:0-46578 GCF_041929235.1 Microseira sp. BLCC-F43 | reverse complement strand
GGATTAAACTGCATCAGGGCGCTCTTCTAATTAAATCTTTACTTGCATAGAAGGCGTTGAATCAATGCTCAATCGAGAGTCTTGCCAAAAATCGGAAAAAGACTTCTGCTTTGCCACCTTAGCCTTGGGTAAAAAATATCGGGTTCTGGCTTTGTTATTAGCCGAAGATCTAGAAAAATATTCGCCCAACACTTCATTTGTGATTTTAACTGATAACCCCAGGGAATTTAGCGGTCGCTCTAACGTTCTAGCCTTTAAGCATCGACAACAAGGGGTTAAATGTTGGCACGATAAAAGGTTTGTTCTTGCTAAAGCATTAGAGCTATTTGATACTTGCATATTCATTAATGCAGATATGCGAATATTGGGTGACGTTTCCGGGGATATAGAATGGCTTCCAGGAATAACAGCAAGAAGTGGAACCAGCATCCTTAAACATAACGAAAACCGGCATAAAACTTTGGCAATTATTAAAGATTTAGCCGATAAATTAGATCTAAAATTAGAAGAAGTTAAATGGATTAACGAATTTTTATTTACCGTTAAAAGAGACGCGGGAAAAGAGATTGAATTTTTAAGACTGTGGGAAATGATGGCTCCTTATTTTGAGATCCAAGGAGTTCACGATGGAGAAGGAAACGCTATCGGGATGGCGGCTGTTAAAGCCGGGTTGCCACTTAGATTAGACTCTATAGATAGGTTTCCCTTCTTCAACGATAGAATAGAAGCAGAAAGAATCAAACGTGGATTGGTAGATCCGAATGAAAAATTGATCTATTTTGAAATCCAAAAAAAGCTCGAACATCCTCACCAGTCTAAACTGGAAAAACTGGCGAACAAAGTCAGTAATAAATTGATGTATTTCTATCGTTCGTTAAGATTAAAAGTGGTTTGCCTGCGGGATTTTGAATTGTATTATTTAGGAAAACTGAAGAATCAAAAGAATACGTGATTAAAGAAAGAGATAAATCTGACGAAGAAACGAAGAAACTGCAATATGTCCTACTATACCTTAGTATTTCCGAACCTTTAACATATGGGAAGCGAGAAATACCTCCCAGCCTATTTTCACTTAATTATCAAAAAGGATTAAGCACATTATGGCTCGACAACAATAATTCTGCTTTGGTACGTTGGCATTAGGTGATAGTTATCGCGCTTTGGCTTTGGAATTAGCTAAAGACATAGAGAAATATTCGCCCCATAGTTCCTTTGTAATTCTTACAGATAAGCCTCACTACTTTAGCAACCAACCTAATGTTTTATCTTTTTCTCATAAACAACAAAGTGTTGGGTGTTACCATGATAAGAAATTTGTGATTGAAAAATGTCTAAGCTTATTTAATTGTTGCATATATATTGATGCAGATATGCGAATATTAGCTCCCGTGCCTCAAGATATGGAATGGATTCAAATACCAGGGATAAAAGCTAGAGCTTGTCATAGTATGACCAAAAGGTATGCAAGAGTTCTAGATGGAAATATTGTAAAGAGTTTGCAGTCGTCAATAAGGTAGCAGAAAAATTGATGCTAAACATAAAAGATGCTGGGGTAAAATTTGTCTATGAATATTTGTTTGTACTAAGTAGAGAATGTGGAAAGGAAACAGAATTTTTAAGGCAATGGGAGGCGAGCGCACCTTATTTTGAGTTAAACGGAATTTATGATTCAGAAAAAAGTGCAATAGGATTGGCAACGGCAAAAGCGGGATTACCTGTAAGATGGGATGCAATCGAGGGGATTTCCTTTTTTAAGGACAGGACAGAGTTAGTAAAAATCAAAAAGGGACAATCAGATCCAAAAGAAATGTCTAGTTATTTTGAAAAGCAGAAAATGCTTGAATACCCGAAAAGATCGATTTGGAAAAAATTAGCTGTTAAACTTGCTAAGAATTTTGGATACGTTTATCGTTCGTTGAGGTTAAGGAGCGATCCGCTAAAAAATTTTGATTTTTATTACCGATAAAGTTTGTGAAGTGACGATAGATTGCACGAACGACAAACGGGTGCGATATGCCTCCCTTCCGCTGGCGCGAACGCCAGCTGACAAACTATCTTTCACAGAAGCGATCGCTCCTTTATAATTTAGCTGGGTTAAGAACGAGCCATAAAAGAAGCCTCTGTTTCCCGTCGATCGGAATCCTCTGCGGACTGTTCTAAATTTTGGGAAAAATCGGCGGCATTTTCTTGATTATCCGTTTTATCGGCATTATTTTGCAGCCGATCTAAAGTCTCTACAAAATCTCGAATACCCTGGAATTTACGATAAACAGAAGCGAAGCGCACGTAAGCCACTTCAGAAAGCGATTGCAGCTTCTGAAGTACCATTTCTCCGATTTCATTGCTGCTAACTTCGCGCAAAGCGCGTTGCTGGAGAAGCGATTCCACCTCATCTACAATCTCTGAGAGTCGCAGTTGGGGAATACCCGTTTTTTCACAAGCTCGAACTATACCGCGCAGCAATTTAGAACGGTCAAAAGATTCTCGCCTCCCATCCCGCTTCAGAACAGTGATGGACACAAATTCAATTCGCTCGTAAGTCGTGAAGCGATGCTTGCACTGTAAACATTCTCTTCGGCGGCGGATACTTTGTCCCGCTTCTGCGGAACGGGATTCGAGGACGCGATTTTCTCCATGCTGGCAGAAAGGACACTTCATGGTGTCAAAATCCTTTTGAGTCAGTAGTCAGCGAAGTCTAGTTAACCCAAGTTGCTAATTGCTAATTGCTAATAGGTAATTGGATTCATAAGGGGTTCCGATGTTCGCAATTACCCATTACCCATTACCTATTACCAGTCCGCAAAGGATGTAACTAGCAACTTGCGTTAGTAAAAAAGCGAAAGCCAACTGTTACCTTTTTATCTAGCCAACCAGCGATTCTCCAAGGGAGAGGCGCGCGATCGCCAAATAGGTCACAGCGGCTTTTGCTATTGAAAGGTTACCAGCAGCAACAGAGAAGATGAAATTTGCTAGTTACTTCTCGATCCGAGGCGGTTCGCGGAAGGCAATAGCAAAGAAAAGGACACCCAGCGTCAACGCTAGGATCAAAATGTAAGCAAAGCTTTCCATATCAAAAATTCCTGACTATCCAGCCAACTATCAGTCTACCAAGCAGGTGTAAAAAAGGTCTAACGGACTGACGCGCTTTAATAGCAATTTTTCGTCATCGTTAGACCCAGATCAAGACAAGAGCTAGCAAACCTTAAATTTGTTCCTGGCGGCGGGTGGTCTTGTCACCCAATTTCTGGAAGAAGCCCCATTCGACTTGTTCTTCCGATAGTTCTGGGTCGATACCGGCAAACACATCGCGGAACAGAGTCCGAGAACCGTGCCAGATATGACCGAAGAAGAACAACAAGGCGAAGCAAGCATGTCCGAAGGTGAACCAACCGCGAGTGCTGGTACGGAATACCCCGTCAGACCCTAAGGTTTCCCGGTCAAACTCGATGATTTCTCCCAATTGAGCTTTACGAGCATACTTCTTCACATCTGCCGGGTCGGTGAAGGTTTGACCGTCGAGTGAGCCACCGTAGAAGCTAACCTTGACGCCAGTTTGCTCGAAGCTGTACCTAGATTCTGCCCGACGGAAGGGAAGGTCAGCGCGAACAATTCCATCGCTATCGGTCAGGATAACCGGGAAGGTTTCAAAGAAGTTGGGCATCCGGCGCACGGTCAATTCACGACCTTCGCCATCGGTGAACACCGCGTGACCCTGCCATCCTACTGGAATGCCGTCACCGTTATTCATCGGCCCGACGCGGAACAGACCGCCTTTGGCAGGACTGTTGCCCACATAGTCATAGAATGCCAGTTTTTCTGGAATTGCCGACCAAGCTTGGGAAAGGCTGGCACCTTCATCCAAACTTGCTTGGACGCGGCGGTTAATTTCTTGTTTGAAATAACCTTGGTCCCATTGATAGCGGGTGGGGCCAAACAGTTCGATGGGGGTAGCAGCATTGCCGTACCACATCGTACCGGCAACTACGAAAGCGGCAAAGAATACAGCCGCGATACTGCTAGAAAGTACGGTTTCGATATTCCCCATCCGCAGCGCTTTGTAGAGGCGTTCCGGTGGGCGAACGGTCAAGTGGAATAAGCCAGCAATGATGCCAACGATACCCGCAGCAATGTGGTGAGCGACGATGCCACCGGGGTTGAACGGGTTAAAGCCAGCAGGCCCCCATTCCGGTGCTACAGGTTGGACGTGACCCGTCAACCCATAGGGGTCGGAAATCCACATCCCAGGACCGAACAAGCCGGTTTGGTGGAATGCGCCGAAACCAAAGCAGAGAAGACCAGATAAGAACAAGTGAATGCCAAACATCTTTGGCAAGTCCAGCGCCGGTTCGCCGGTGCGGGGGTCTCTGAAGAGTTCCAGATCCCAGTAAACCCAGTGCCATACGGCAGCTAGGAACAGCAAACCGGAAAGGGCGATGTGAGCGGCGGCAACGCCTTCAACCGACCAGAATCCCGGATCGATTGCTGTTTTACCGGGGACGACGCTCCAACCGGCCCAAGAATCTGTTACGCCCAAGCGAGCCATGAAGGGCATGACGAACATGCCTTGACGCCACATCGGGTTCAGTACTGGATCGCTGGGGTCATAAATAGCCAGTTCGTACAGTGCCATCGAACCGGCCCATCCTGCCACGAGAGCAGTATGCATTAGGTGTACAGATATCAATCGGCCTGGGTCATTCAGGACGACTGTATGTACTCGGTACCAAGGTAGTCCCATTGACTACGCTCCTCCTCGATTGGTGGTGTTAGTTCGACGAACTTTTGTGCTGTTTGTTAAAGTTTTAGATCTTGTATCTGTCCACTGAATGTCCTTACCGGGCTTGGCTTGGAACGCTGTGGGCAGTTTAACAGTGCCTTTAACAAAATTAGAGTGTTTAAAGAAGTGTAACTATTGATAGAACCTAATGCAAGCAGGTTGAGGAGATGTGGCATTGGGAATTAGGGCTTGGGCAGCAAGCAAGCGAGCGGAAATACAAAGGTTTTCGGCTTAAGTGTCAAATTTTCTAGTTCCTGCCTGATTCTTAATCTTTCTTTACCCGCGCTGGGCGCCCGCTTGGCCGCTGGTTTGTAGTGGCGCAAGGACGCCCCAAAACCCCGATATCGGCTTCTGAGTGACATGCTCACGACGCTGATGCTTAACCGGGTAAGGTTGCTCGTATAACCAGGAAGTCTGATCAGTAATGATGGGAATCCCCACCATCGCGCCAGCTTCTGCGGGGAGGATGTCACAAAACTACAGATTGTATGTTCACCAACTGGCAGGTAGCTTCTGCTGCCCCTAGTCGCTCAAGTACCTGGTCACCCGTAATCAGCCGTTTCAGTATCACGTGACTGATACTTTGAGCAGCTTGACTCACTTGGTTGGGGTCGATGGGCTTGACTTCCACGGTTAAAATAGCGTCTTCTACGCGATAAAGCCATAAAATCTCGTTTCTTTCTACCAGACAAAGGTTCAATCGCCGAATATTGGGTTGGCGTCGCCAAGCGATTTCGTTCCACAGGCCATCGGATGACCATACTCTGCTGACAGCCCATCCCTCAGAAAGAAAAAAATATTTCACAGATTTGTTTTTGCAACTGTGCCTTTCAGCAATTATTACATCCGCGATCGCACCCAACCCGACCGCTTCCGCTTTTATATCACGTTCAGCCTGTTTTGCGCGATCGCTTCTCCATCCTCCTGAGATACCTTAAGTCTTTTTTTATACCCTCAACCTCTTTTATATGCCTTTTTTAGGGCAAAAATCTGGTATTTTTACTGTTTCTGGCAGTTTATTCTTTAATATACGGTAGAAATGTTTATTCCTAACCAGCCACGCTGGCATAGGGTCATATTCAATACCACCAGGGTGCAAACCGCGTTTCACAGATCATGCAAAACTTTAAAACCGATTCCGCAATTACTTGGCATAATCTCCTGGAGGAGAAGATCGGCTCGTCTGAAGCGAAGATGCGTGCAGTGCTTGAGGCGATGACCGATCTCGTGCTGATCGTAAATACGACTAGCAGCGAACTCGAAAGTTTAGAAATTATCCCAACTAATTTAATTGTTTTAAATCAACACCGCGCGGATTTAATCAGCCAAATAGTAGAACAATTTTTTCAGGATCGGACGGCTAATACCTGGTTGGATAAAGTGAGGCAGGCAATAGAAAAACAGCAAATACTCCAATTTGACTACAGTTTAAGTCAGGGTGAAGAAATTTGGTTTACCGTTAGGATTACTCCAATTTCAGATAATTCAGCCCTTTGGGTGGCGCGGGATATCAGCGATCGCAAGCAAGCAGAAGCCGCTTTGCAACAAAGCGAACTGCAAGTTATAGAAAAGGCGCAACAGCTAGAACTAACTGTCGAGCAATTAAAACGTAGCCAATCTCAGTTAGTTCTGACTGAAAAAATGGCTAGTTTGGGTCAGGTAGTTGCGGGAATTGCCCACGAAATCAACAATCCTACCAGTTTGATCTACTGCAATATCGACCCAGCAACTAACTATGCTCAAGATTTACTCGGTTTGGTGGAATTATATCGCCGAAATTACCCTCAACACAAAAGTGCAGACTGGTAGGGTGGGTTATCAGTGGAGTACGGCACCGAAAGCTTGTGGAATGGTGCGTTACGTTTCACTAACGCACCCTACAGCTGCTCTCTATGCTCAAAAAGCTTGCAATTACGATTTGGACAATTTAAATTGGGCTAGTGTCATCACCAAAAAAGCGTGTGAGGGGAACTTGGATGACTACTACGCTGAAAGACTTTGAAAAGCCAGTTCCGGAGATGGTTGGGGAAAGAATTCGCTATATTCCCCAGAATCATCGCCGCATTCTCTGCGTTTTTCCCAAATACAGCCGTTCTTTTGGGACGCTGCACCACGCCTACCCGCTGACGGGCAAGGTAAAGGCGTTTATGCCACCCCAAGGTATATTAATCGTGGCTGCGTATTTGCCTCAAGAGTGGGAAGTGCGGTTTGTCGATGAAAATATCAAACCAGCGAAGAAGGCAGATTATAAATGGGCGGATGTGGTGATTGTCAGCGGGATGCACATCCAGCGTCCTCATATTAATCGGATTAACGAACTGGCGCACCAACAGGGCAAAATAACAGTTGTGGGTGGGCCTTCGGTGTCGGGTTGTCCCGAATATTACCCGGATTTTGATATTTTACACATTGGCGAGTTGGGAGATGCGAGCGATCGCATGATCGAATACCTAGACTCACACAAGGAACGTCCTGCCCAACAAATTCGCTTTGAAACCAAGGAACGCCTACCTTTAAACCAGTTTCCCACTCCGGCGTATCACCTGGTCAACCTGGATCAGTATATGCTGGCGAATATTCAATTTTCTAGTGGTTGTCCTTATCGCTGCGAATTTTGCGATATTCCGGAATTATACGGCAGAAATCCGCGCATCAAGACTCCAGAACAAGTTATCGCCGAATTGGATCAGATGCTGGCATGTGGGAATCCAGGGGCGGTGTATTTTGTCGATGATAATTTTGTAGGCGATCGCCGCGCCGTCATGAATTTACTGCCCCACCTGATAGACTGGCAAAAGCGCAATGGCTATCCCGTCCAATTCGCTTGCGAAGCCACGCTAAATCTAGCAATGAGTCCGAAGTTGCTGGAAATGATGCGCGAAGCTTATTTTTGTACGGTTTTTTGCGGCATCGAAACCCCGGAAAAAGATGCACTCCATTCGATTTCCAAAACCCACAACCTCAGTATGCCAATATTAGAGGCAATCAAAACATTGAACAGCTATGGCATGGAGGTTGTATCGGGAATTATTATGGGACTGGATACGGATACCCCCGATACCGCAGACCGAATATTAGAGTTTATTCGTCTCTCTAATATTCCCATGCTGACGATTAACTTGCTCCACGCTTTACCCAGAACTCCCCTGTGGCGCAGATTGGAACAAGAAGGGCGTTTGGTTGACGATGAAAGCCGCGAATCGAATGTAGAATTTTTGCTGCCCTACGAACAGGTGGTAGAAATGTGGCGGCGCTGCATTACCACCGCCTACGACCCAGAATTTTTATATCAGCGGTACGCCTACAACGTGCAAAATACTTACCCAAACCGGATTAAGGTTCCTAATAGTCCCGCTCGCACTTCTAAGGAGAAAATTCTCAAAGGTTTGACTATAATGGGCAATATTCTGCTTCGAGTCGGCTTATTTGGCAATTACCGCCAAACTTTCTGGAAATTTGCTAAACCGGCTTTTAAAGCGGGTAAAATTGAAAGTCTGATTCACGTTGGCATGGTCGGTCACCACCTAATTCAGTTTGCTAAGGAGTGCGCTAGCGGCAAAGAGTCCGCCTCTTTCTACTCGCAGAAATTGCGTCAGCAACCCCGTGAAATTACGTAAATTTAAAAAATAGACGAGCAAAAACCAATGGGAGGTGAAATTCGTAGAAAAATTTGTTAAACTTACCAGAGACCGCCAGGGAAATAATTATAAAGTCAGCGCCAAAATAAATTTATGCTGATAGCAAAAGCGAAATTTATTTCTGAGCTAGTTCTGGGTGCAAGTCTAACGCTCCTGAGCAATTGTCGAGAAAAACCAACCAACTGTATGAAACAAAAATTATCTCGCCTCAAGCCATTCCTGCACTGGGCAATTTTAGGAGGAATGCTGATATTTTTGGTGAAAGCATTCCAAAATCATTGGCAGGAAGTAGCGGCAATTAGAATTGAACCAGTAGGATGGTTTTATCTAGCAAGCGCCATAGTAGTAACCTTACTGGCGTTTAGTTGTGCGGGATGGGTGTGGAGTTTGACCCTGGGAGAATTTAACCAACCTTTGAACAGCATTTGGGTGATTAAAGTTTACTTGAAAACCCACATTGCTAAATATTTACCAGGACATCTTTGGCACTACTACGGCAGAATTTGGAACGCTAAAAATGCAGGGGTTTCGCCAGAAATTGCTACCTTAAGCGTGGTTATAGAACCATTTTTAATGATAGCAGCAGCGTTATTGACTACTTTAGTAAGCAGTCATTTATCTGGAAGTATATCGCCAACTGCTCAGAGTTGGACTTTGCAAGTACCCTGTTTAGTCGGAATTTTGACTATTGTCCATCCGCGGGTTTTGAATCCCTTGATCGGATTTACTGGAAAGTTCAAGAAAAACCCTACCTGTCCTAATATTAATGCGGCGGCATGTATCGAACGCTATCCGTTAAAATTATTATTAGGGGCATTGTGCTTTATCAGTCTGCGATGCGGGGGTTTTTTGCTAACATTTATCGCAATAAATCCGGTAAGTTTAAATCAACTGCCGATGCTGGTTAGTAGTTTTAGTTTAGCTTGGCTGTTGTCGGTGGTAGTTCCGGGGGCGCCGGGAGGGGTGGGGGTGTTGGAGGGGACAGCGGTCGCACTCCTAAATCAATCGTTCCCAACAGGTGTATTATTAAGTATCGTCGCCCTATTCCGCTTCATTTCCATTTTGGCAGAAGTAACGGGTGCAGGGTTAGCTTGGCTAGACGAACGTTACCACAAATCGGAAGATAAAATAGAAACCACTCAACCAGCAGCAGAATACATTCGCATCGAATAAATGACAAACCCAGCGCTGACAGTCAGCATCCTCCAAAAACAGTCCCAACCTAAAACATTTTCAGCAGGTCAAACTATCTTTAAAGAAGGCGATCCGGCTGATTTAATGTACGGTATCCTGTCTGGAGAAGTTGATTTATTGGTCAACGGCAAGATTGTAGAGACAATAGAGACAGGTGCAGTTTTTGGCACCGGGGCGCTAGTTGAGGTAAAAGATAGAACTTATAGCGCCATCGCAAAAACTGACTGTGAACTAGCTTATCTCAATCGGCAGCGTTTTCTTTTCGCCGTACAAGAAATGCCCATGTTTGCGCTTGAGGTAATGAAAAGCTATTCTGAGCGAATTAGTCGATTAGCGCAGATGGTTTAATTCACAGAAACCCGGTTTGTTAAATTCAGATATTGCATCACGCCGTTAACCCGCCAGGGAATTAATTCCCTGGCTAATAGCAAAAGTCCTCTTCAGAGGACTAGGTATTCCAGTCTATTTTAATGGACTTAGGCTACTCGCCTGGGAAATTTATTTCCGGGTGGGTCCAAAGGTGCAAGATATCGGTTAAAGAAACCCGATTTCCGATCTAACATCCAGCAGCTGCTTTAATAGGCTCAAGCAAGTTTAAAGGCAAGTGCATCATATTTAATTTAGTAGGTTCCCATCCTTTAACATCAGGGCCATGATAATCGCTGCCGCCTGTCATTAACAAGTCGTATTCTTGACACAGTTTTTCTAGATTGCGGACTTCCGAAGCACTGTGAGTCGGATGGTAAACTTCCACTCCCATTAAACCCGCATCCACCATTTCTTTTAGCACGTCCTCGACTTTACCGCCGCGAAATAGATAGGGATGCGCCCATACTGGAACTGCACCGCTATTCCTTAATAATTCTATCCCTTCAACAATAGAAAATTTCTCGTAATGCACGTAAGCTGGTTTATCATCTCCCAACCAGCGATCAAATGCTTCTTGGGATGATTGGACGTATCCCGCTTTGACTAAAGCAGCGGCAATATGGGGGCGTCCCGGTGCCATTCCTTCGCCTAAAGTGGGCATTTCGATTGGGTATCCCAACTTGGCTAGGTTTTCTACCATTTGTCTGGCGCGACGGAAACGTCCTTCTAAGCGCAAATGCAATCCTTGATTCAATTTCTCCCGCTTTGGGTAAAAACCTAGAATGTGCAGAGAACGGTCATTATGAACGGTACTTAATTCCACTCCCGGCACAATTTCTATTTGGTGTTCGAGGGCGGCGCAAAACGCTTCATCCCACCCAGAAAGCGTATCGTGGTCGGTAATAGCAAGGGCGCGTACTCCTGCGTTAGCAGCAGCAGCAACGAGTTGTGTGGGCGTTAAAGAGCCGTCAGAATAGGTTGTATGACAGTGAAGTTCTAGCATCGGGGATGGCGCAATAAGGCATGGGTTAATAGAGTTCTTGCAACAGTCCGCCACTCCGCCAGGGAATAAATTCCCTGGCTAATAGCTCAAGTCGGTTAAAACCGACTATTTTATACGTGCTTTTTTAGTTTATTTTAATCGACTTGAGCTAAAAGCCTTTGAAATTTATTTGCGGGCGGTTGGGGATTGACCACGCTATTCGGTTTTAACCGACTATTTTATTTGTGCTTTTTAGTCCATTTTAATGGACTTGAGCTATTAGCCCGGAAATAAATTTCCGGGCGGGTGGGGATTTCGCGCTTTAACCCAAATGCGTAGATACCGTACTATTTAGCCATTCCAAACACACTGCTAGCAGCACGCATCATGTTTTTCGGTTCTAATGCATCGATTGCTGCGGTTGGCTCGAAGCCGCAATGCATCATACAATCAGCACATTTGGGATTACCGCTCTTGCGACCGTATTTGCTCCAATCGGTATTATCCAGCAGTTCTTGAAATGTGGAATAATGACCTTCGTTTAGCAGGTAGCAAGGCTTTTGCCATCCCAAAACGCTGTAACTCGGACTTCCCCAAGGCGTGCATTCGTATTCTTTCTCGCCTGTGAGAAAATCGAGAAATAGCGGGTTGTGGTTAAAGCTCCAGTTATTCTTACCTGCCTTGTAGGGAGCTAAGATTTCGCGGAAAATAGCTTTGGTTTGTTCCCGCTTGAGGAAATGCTCTTGATCCGGCGCCCATTCGTAACTATAGCCTGGGGAAACCATTATGCCATCGACTCCCAAGCTGCTGACGAAGTCAAAGAATTCCTGCATTTCCTTGGGATCGCTGTTTTCAAACACGGTAGTATTAGTCGTCACGCGAAATCCTTTCGCTAAAGCGACGCGAATCGCTTTTACCGCAATATCGAAAACGCCTTCACGATCTACGCATTTGTCGTGATGTTCCCGCAAACCGTCTAAATGGACGCTGAAACTAAAGTAAGGGGAAGGCTCAAATTTATCTAAGCTTTTTTCCAACAAAATGCCGTTTGTGCAGAGGTAAACAAACTTGCGGCGCTCGACCAATCCCTTGACAATTTCACCAATTTGTGGGTGGAGCAGCGGTTCGCCGCCGGGAATGGCGACAACGGGTGCGCCGCATTCTTCGGCGGCGGTAAAGCACTCTTGGGGGGTGAGATTGCGTTTGAGGATTTCGTTGGGATGTTGAATTTTACCGCAACCTGGACAAGCGAGGTTACAGCGAAATAAAGGTTCCAACATCAAGACGAGGGGGAATTTTTTCCGACCCTTCAAACGTTGGGTGACTAGATATTTGCCGACTTCGAGGGCTTGTTGTAAATTTATTGCCATAGTACTCCTCTCACCTTGTTTGCGTGCATCAGCAGCGTTCGCTTCTAATCAGAGTCGCTGTTTTAGCTACAGTCTCTCCGTTTAGTGTTCCTCAAAACTCCAAAAAGCTGATGACGCCATGTGCAACTTTTTTAATTGGGGGATGGGTGGCGATCGCCTAAATCTCTGGTAAAGTTACCGCATCATTACCTTTTTTGCTTTGTACCAAGATAGTTTTACTGCCCTACCCCTACCCCCATCGCCAGACGCACCTCGTGCATCAGTCGGGTAATGGTGGCGATCGCTAGCATAGGTCTAAGAAACCCGGTAACAGATGGCGATATGTCGCAGATTAAGATAGAAAAACTGACGCAAAAGCAAGAAGCTTTAATTCCGGTATATCGAGAGAAGTGGCGAAGGATAGCACTTTCTACCGCAGCGATCGATCCTCAAAAATCATCTAATGCTATAAAAGCAGCTTACGAACTGATTGGCTATCAAGAGCCTGAGATTATTGTTTGTGATAGCCCTTTTGCGGCTTGCTACGCTCTTGTGAGTCAACTGGGGAGCGAACTGGATAGCCAACTGTGGAATCAACTGTGGAACCAACTGTGGAACCAACTGGATAGCCAACTGTGGAGCCAACTGGATGACCAATTGTGGAGCCAACTGGAGAGCCAACTGGAGAGCCAACTGGGGAGCCAGCTATGGAGCCAACTGGGGAGGTATTTTGATAATTACCTTTACCTTGTAGATTTGGCATTTGTTGGCAGTTATTGTGATTTTTGTATTTCTGTCTTAAATTGCGCTTTCGAGCCAAAAAAGTGGCAAATCTTTCAGTCGCTAGCGTTTGATTGTGGCTGGATTTTTGCTTTTGAAAAAACTTGCTATGTATGCGATCGCCCCCGCATCCTCTCGTTTGATAATCAACAACGCCTGCACGCAGAAGGAGAACCCGCGATTCAGTATGCCGACGGCTTCAGCGTTTACGCCTATCACGGCGTGATAGTGCCTGAAAAATAGGGGCAACTGCACCCGAATCAGTGGCAAGTACAATGGATTTTAGAAGAACAAAACGCCGAATTGCGGCGAGTGCTAATTCAGGGAATTGGTTACGCCCGCATCTGCCAAGAATTGCAAGCAACCGAGTTAGATACCTGGCGAGAATACACTTTGTTGAAAATTGATCGCCAAGTTGATGTGGAGCCAATTTATTTATTAAAAATGACCTGCCCCAGCACAGGATTTATTCATGCTTTGCGCGTACCCCCCTCGATGAAATCCGCCAGAGAGGCAATTAGCTGGGTGAATTGGGGCGTCGATCCAGAAGCATTTGCGGTGGAAACTTGAAACCTAGAAACCCGGTTTCTCTAATAATACCTGCGCCAATTTTCTGAAACGCCCCACGCTGAAGCATGGGGCTACACAAACAAAGCCCACCTACGTGGGCTAAAATCATTGCTTGCAGGCTGCGGAGGCAGCCAAAGTTTGTATAGCCCCACACAAACTTTGGCTGCCTACGTGGGCTAAAATCATTGCTTGCAGGCTGCGGAGGCAGCCAAAGTTTGTATAGCCCCACCCTTCAGGGTGAGGGTATTTTGGTGAAGGTATTGTCTAAGAAACCGGGTTTCTGACTGACTTAGGAAGCTAAATTCACAGATACCTTGGGAGGTACGCCGAGTCTGATATCAACGACAATCCCTTTTAAATTGGTTATATTTAGTCGTTTTTGCATGTCTTTGGTCATTAGTAAAGCCTTGAATATCAGCACCAATAACTTATTGTTTTGATGCTGATCTATCAGTGTTTGAACTGCCTCGTTGTTAATTCGTTCTACCGAACCTACTAGCGATGTTTTAATTTGGGGCAATATCCCCATTTCTACCTCAAAACTTCCTACCTCGAGGCCGAGACTTTCGGCAATTGGTAGAACCTTTTTGTATTCGTCTAAAACAGCCTCAAATTGTTCTTGGGCGGCTGCAGAAAGTTCTGTAGCCTGTTCCTTTAATTGACCTGCAACTTCCTCTGCTTTATCTTTGACACTTTGTAGCGGGTTGATTCCTTTTTTCAGGTTCATAATTCACTTTTAAGTCACTGCTGAAATAAATATATCATATATTTTATGCCTATAGTATATAGATTTGGTAGGAAAAGTAGTTAGTCAGATTGACGCTTTCCCTGCCAGCTTGCCTGGAGATTAAAATCCCTGGATCATAGCTTTAGTCCACTTAAGTGGACTAAAGAAATGTTTCGAGTCCACTTAAGTGGACTTTGGCTAAAAGCCCTTGTAATTTATTGCAGGGCGGGTTTTATGGGTAGCGACAAGGCTGTTAGATGTGGGTAACGTTTTGAATTTATCCCAATTCAAAATACTTCCTAAACCAGTCTACAGCATCTTTCAAACCTATCTCGATTGGTGTCTGAGGTAAACCCAATTCTCTCACAGCTTTTGCGGCATCGTAATACATAGTTTGCGTCGCCATGCGGACGCCATCTAAAGGTATCGAAGGCTGTTTTCCCAAAGGTGCGAGAATTCGCTCATCCACCCAGGCGACGCCCAGGGGCAACCAAGCGGGAACGCTGCTTTGAGGTGCTTTTAAACCTGTAATTTGGGAAAGTAGATCGAGGAGGGTTTTGAGGGTGAGGTTTTGGTTACCAAGGATGTAGCGATCGCCCGCCTTACCCCTTTCCAAAGCTAACAAATGTCCCCGCGCCACATCCCGCACGTCAATAAAATTTAACCCCGTATCCAGATAAAACGGCATTTGTCGCCGCAAAAACCTTAAAATAATATCCCCTGTAGGAGTAGGCTTGATATCCATTGGCCCAATCGGACTGCTGGGGTTGACAATAACCACATCTTGTGTTTTTCCAGCTTGAATCGCTTCTTGTTCCGCCCAATATTTAGATTTTTTGTAATCCCCAATCAATGCATCGGGCGGACTTTGATAAGTTTCATCGGCAATTCCTCCCGGTTTAACCCCAATTGCTGCTACCGAACTGGTATAAACCGTTCGTTCAATTCCCGCTTTTTGAGCAGCAGCTAAAATATTGCGAGTTCCTAGCACATTATGGCGATAAAGTAAATCCCTATCGGTTTGCCAAAGCGAATAATGCGCCGCAACGTGAAACAGGACTTGACACCCCGCCATTTGCTGCCACAATTGAGGGTCGTTAAGGTCGCCTTTGACAATTTCAATATCGAGATGCCGCAGGTTATCCAAACGACTGCTAGGACGCGCCAGCGCCCGTACAGTATATCCTTCCTGCACGAGCAATTGAATTAAGTTAGCACCGATAAAACCCGTACCGCCTGTAACAAAAGCTGTTTTAGTCATTTCATTTGAAATTGCTCGACTTGCAAACACCCGATTGATATTGCCAAAATACTAACCAGATAATAATTTTTAGATCAGTTTAGTTAAACATGGCGTCCCAACAACTCGCTCAAACCGTCTCGATGTCGCAAGCGATCGCGCCCCAGGCATTTGATTACGACTTAGCCATTGTCGGCGGCGGCATTATCGGATTAACCCTCGCTTGTGCCTTAAAGGATTCTGGCCTCAGTATACTGCTGATCGAGGCGCAAGCCGAGTCTGCTGCGGTAGCAAAAGGTCGCGCTTACGTAATTTCCCTACTTTCTGGGCGTATTTTTGCGGGCATCGGTGTTTGGGACGAGATTTTGCCCCAAATCTCTACATTCGGTCAAATCAGCTTATCTGACGCCGATTATGACAAAGTAGTGTATTTTGAACCCCAGGAACTAGGCACGAATGGTCTGGGTTATGCGGCAGAACACCGGGTACTGTTGAGTGCGTTGCAAAACCAATTAAAAAACAGCAAGAATGTCTCTTTCCTCTGTCCCGCAGAAGTAATACGTGCCGAATATCAAGCAGATGGGGTGGAAATCGAATTGCGCCTACCCCAGATCGGGCAGGGGGGCAGTTTGGATTCTCCCCCCATTACCAATGACCAATTACCCATTACCCTTTCCCGCATTCGGACTCGGTTGCTGGTGGGGGCGGATGGGGCGCGATCGCGCATTCGTCAAGGGGCAGGTATCCAGACAAAAGGTTGGCATTACTGGCAATCTTGCGTGGTAGCAACGATTAAACCAGAAAAATCCCACAATAATGTCGCCTACGAGCGTTTTTGGCCTTCTGGTCCAATGGGAGTTTTACCTTTACCCGGAAATCGCTGTCAAGTTGTTTGGACTGCACCCCACAGGGAAGCAAAAGCGTTACTGGAACTCGACGAAAAGCAATTTCTGCAAAAATTGGCATACCATACGGGGGGACTGCTGGGGAAATTGGAATTGATCGGCTCGCGATATTTATTCCCGGTACAGTTGATGCAGAGCGATCGCTACGCCCAACACCGCCTCGCACTCATCGGCGATGCCGCCCACTGTTGTCATCCCGTCGCCGGACAAGGGATGAACTTGGGTATCCGCGACGCCGCAGTATTAGCTCAAATTTTGACCGCAGCGCACCAGCAAGGTGAAGATATTGGCGATATCGGGGTACTCTGGCGCTACGAACGCTGGCGCAAAACCGAAAATCTCACCATTTTAGGGATGACTGATTTCCTCGATCGGATGTTTTCCAATAATTGGTTACCAATGGTAGTCATTCGCCGATTCGGTTTGTGGATCCTGCGCCACATTGCTCCTGTTAAAATTTATGTATTGCAGCTGATGACGGGTTTGAGGGGTCGTCCTCCCAAATTAGCTTCCGACTAACTTCATCATTGCTAATTATCCTCCGTCATCGATTTACGTGAAATTACTCAGGGGGCAGTAGGTAGTACGCGAATAATTTCCACTAACTGCTACCCGATTACACATTTTTCATTCTAAAAAACAGTTTATCCATTAAGAACTCCACTGCCCAAAACCCTTGCAAGATAAAGGGGCGATGAGTTTTAAGCCAGCAGCAATTTTCACTTTGTTGACGCTTTTTTTCATCTCCTTATCGCTCTATTTTCAGTAATTTTACGCATGAAGCCGCTATAAGTATAGATAAACATAGAAATTATACCGAGGCGAAATCTCGGACTACGTAGGTAAGTTTGGTCATTTAAATTCATCAAAGTTTTACAGGTATTTGCCTAGATCTCCATAATTTCTGCACATTTTCGTTTTAATCTTAGAAGTATCGAGCGAGAGGATAGTAATATGTCCGACAGAAACTATACTGAGTCATTGGAATTGGATCTGGGGTTAATTATCCGCGCTTTACAATGTAAAAGTAAATCCCTGATTGAGTTTTGTCAAAATACGCTAAACTGTATCAAAGGTGGTGAGTATGCAAAAACAATTTTTTCCGCAGCACTGCTGGAAGTCTATGAAACCGAACCGGATACTTTCGACTGGGTTGTAGAAAATTTGTACGACCTAGATACTTACACTGAATGGCTAGATGAATTTGTTTTCTCTATTGTGCAAAAACTGATTCAAAAGAGATTTGTTCTAGGTGAAGATTTCAGCTTGACTTGTACGAGAAAAATAATCGTCACCAAGAAGCTGAAAGCTTCGTTAGCAAGAAATTCTTCAAAACTCGATCGGTTTTTGCTGAAAAAAATATTGATAGTCCTTGACTAATCTCCGATTTTGTGTATGTCAATCCGCGAAGCTGTCCAACAAGCCTTGACCAAAGGTTATTTAACCAAAGAAACAGAAAAGCGGTTGCATCTACTTCTACAAACCAACGACGAAATGGAAGACTTTAATGCCTTTATCAAATTGCAGCTGGCGCTGGTTACGGGGCACGTGAGGCCAGTGTCTGGCAGAAAATTCTGAAGCTCAACCCAAATAAATTTGCATTTTGCCATCATCTTATTATGGCGAAATTTTTCATCTCGGTTGAGCGGTAAGCAAAGGAGATTGGCGACTGCTTGATAAAGCATCAGCGCCATCAACTCCCACTTTGCCAAATCTAAACTAGGATTCCGTCCCAGGAATAAGGCTGCTAATTTCCGAACAATTTCAGGGTCATCTACCAAGTTTCTATCAACTGCATATACCGCGATAGAAAAACTGGTTAAAGGCATCAATTACCCAGTCAAGGTCAGATTAATTTTGATTTGTCAGGTTATTTATATCAACCATTAGATATTAACTCAAGTTGCTAGTTATCTCATGCATAGCAGCTAATGGCTAATGGCTAATGGCGAGATTGGTAAAAATCCTATATGAGCAATTAGCAATTAGCAACGCCCTTGTTTATAACTAGCAACTTGCGTTATTAAGTGTTCTAGGGTGCGTTCGCGTTCAGCGTGTAAGTAGCACGTATCGCTGCCGCAGAAACCCAGCAGGTTTTACGATCGGATAAATGGTGCGATCGCATCCACAAACTCGGTTGTTGCTTCATAAGGCAGAACATTTCGACCCGGAATTTTGACTCCGCGACCGTTTGGTAAGTGCTTGACGTATTCCAGCAAACGGTCGTCCGGGGTTTCTTGCTTGCCTTCTTTACTGATACTAGAAGATTTCGTTCCCAAAACGACTAAAGTGGGTTGGGTAAGGTTGGCGATCGCATCCCCATAATCCTGCTGCCAAAATCTAGCTAGAAACGAAAACACCGCATACCGACTCGCCGGATTTTTTGCCCCTTCTTGTAACATTTCCAACCATTCGTTATCGACTTTTTCACCCGTCTCAAACAATTGTTTTGTAGAGAAAGATCGTAAAAATTCCTCCCGTCGCGCATAGCGATAAAACGCACTACCTACAGGAGAATCTAATAAATTCCAAGCAAATCTTTGCTGCCAATTCGGTGCTTTTTTTGCGATTACCTTCCAAGCTGGAGGTCCCGCTAATATTAATCCCCGAATTAAATTCGCTGACCTTTGCAATTTGACCAATTCCAGTCCCACAGGTAACAGCGCACCTTGGACGATTAAAATAACAGGTTTTTGCACCACGGTCTGCAAAAAATGATGCAATTGTTCTGCCCAATCCGCAGGGGTACAAGCTACGTGGGGCATATCGCTTTCACCGCAACCCAATAAATCTGGATTATAAATCGGATTTCCATGTCCCGTCTCATACCAAACGCGACAAAACCGTTGCCAGAAATGCCGAGACAACCCTACACCAATGGGATGAATTAATAACAGAGGTACACCCTCATCACCCGTTGAATTGGTTGGGTGATGAACTGAGTAGGTACAGCGATAATTATTCCAAGTGTAAAACAACGATTCCATATTAATTGATTGAAGATTAATTGATGTAGTAGCACGGCAATACAGATACCTCGGTTTAAGCAGGAAGATTGATAATGCTGTGCTACTACCCCGTGGTACAGACTTACTTTGCTAACTCGCGCTCAATTGCCGCAATTAATTCCGGGGAATCTGGAGCGACACTGCTCTTAAAATGAGCTACAATTTCGCCTTGTTTGCTAATCAAAAATTTCTCAAAGTTCCAGGACACCTCGCCTTTTGACTCAGTTGCTTTGGTCAGCGTTGCATAAAGCGGGTGCTGCTGGGGACCCCTGGCATGAACCTTATCAAACAGTTCAAAACTGACACCGTATTTACGAGTGCAAAACTGTTGAATTTCTGCATTGCTTCCCGGTTCTTGTGCGCCGTAGTCGTTGCAGGGAAACGCTAGAATTCGCAACCCTGCATCTTGATACTTTTGGTTTAACTTTTCTAGTCCGGCGTATTGGGGCGTGTAGCCGCAGTAAGAAGCCACGTTGACGATCAAGAGTACTTTCCCCCCATACTCGGATAGTTGCTTATCCTCGCCGCCGATGGTCAAGACAGCGATGTCAAAAACTGCACTGCTCATTTGAAATTCGATCTTTAACTGCTAGGTTCTTGAATCATTTTGCTACAAAACGTAAAGAAATTCAACACTTAGGCAGAAACCCGGTTTCTGAACCCGCGTGGGTATTTATTCTTTAGGATTGTTTTCTGGTTGAAGTGGCTGCACTTGTGAATTATAGACATTCCGCTTGCTGCCATTTTCCAGCGCCTCTGTCCAAGTCTTGGCTAAACTGATAAAATCAGAAGGCATCATAATCAGCGTGGTGGTGTTATTTTCCGCGCCAATTTCCGTCAGCATTTGCAGCCGTCTCAGTTCTAATGCGGCTGGATTTTCGACAATTTTTTGCGAGGCTTCGGCTAATTTAATCGAGGCTTCTTGTTCCGCAGCGGCTTTAATCAAACGGGCGCGTTTTTCCCGAATGGCTTCGGCTTCTTTTGCCATTGCCCGTTGCATACTGGGTGGAATTTCTACATCTTTCATTTCCACCCGTTCGATGATAATCCCCCAAGGTTCAGTAATTTCATCGACTATTTCTTGGACTTTGGTATTAATTTTATCCCGGTTTTGCAGTACGTCATCCAAGATATTTTGACCGACGACATTGCGTAAACTTGTTAAAGCGGTTTGATAGACAGCCAATTGGTAATTTTCGACTTTATTGATCGCTTTGGATGGATCGAGAATGCGGTAGTAAAGAACCGCGTTGACTTTGATCGTGACGCTATCAGCGGTAACGGTTTCTTGGGGTTCGATGTTGACGGTTTTGGTGCGGATATCGATTTGGGTTTTTTGGTCAATTACGGGTATCGTCCAGTACAAACCAGGTCCCATTACGCCTTTGATCCGACCCAGGCGAAAAATGACGCCGCGTTGATATTCCCGGTCTAGTTTTAAACCCGAAATCACCAATACAATAAAGACACCTAAAACAGTTCCTAGTAGAGAGTTTGGCATATCTAGCTAGTATTTAACTCAGCTAAGTCTATTTTAGTCTGGGCAATAAAAGCCGTGGGGTGGGGCGAGGACTGAAGCGAGGGCGGCTTTTTTGCCCAATTGCAGGCAAAACAGCAGCTTGAGGTTTATCAATGGGCGTGGGTTCAATTACACAAAACTTAGCATTTGAGCGAGAGGATTGATCCCGTTAATTTTTATTCTCGGTTGTAGAGTTCCATCATATTTGAATTATCCAGATCGATCTGGAGCGGTTTTGTACTTTCTATTTCCACAGGAACCATCCAATAAGCTTTGGCAACTGAAGTTTCATAAGGTGCATAGAGAAAGTAAGAGCCAAAAGGAACATTAGGAATTGTATACTTTCCCTCTATTCCCGTTTTCACGACTTGAAAACAACCTGTATGGGAAGAAACTTTTGCGTTCATGGCTTCGATATTTAAGTGCCAGTAACCGATGGGCGTTTTATTTTTATATATACTTTCACGCCATTTATTATCTCTGACGCGCTTAATTTCTGGTTTAACGCTGGCTTTGCATAAAGCGATTTCCAACCCTCTAAGAATATCTGAATTTCCTGCTTCTTTGGTTACCCATGCTCCTCCTGAAATAGTCGCCGTGCGCTGGTTAACCAGACTTAACCAGGAGTTTAAAAGACTGCTAAATTCTGAGGGGTAATTTAGAGGTTTGAAAAATCCCCATCTGTCCCAAAGTACGGTGGTTACCATAAAGGTAATAAATACCACTATAATTCTTTCTAAATTGCGCCAGATATGAGATGAAGATTTTTTAGGCTTTTTGGGCGCTATTTTTTTAGGTGCTGAACCATTGTTTCCCTGAGATGATAATTCATTTTGAACTGGAGCGCGCTCCTTACCATTGGAATTAAAATTGGAGTCAGAAACGGTGGGCAATGGGGTTTCAGATTTTTGTTCCAAGTTAAATTCTTGAGTCCAAGCTGCAACTTGATCTTCTAACTTACGCGCGTAAATTTTAACACTTTTGAGCGAGTCAAGCTGCCAAGTCATCATCGCTTGACGGATTGTGGTCACGACAGCTTTTTGATCTGGGACTTGTAATGACTCGACAAAAACGTACAAGCGATCGCCGATCGCTTTGACCGTACAACTGCTGCCCAAAGGTTGTAGCAATTGATTCATCACTTCGGCGAGCGCATTGCTATTGCCCAGCTTTGCCAGTTCTAAAATACTCTTTTCTCCCATGCAGTGCTAATTGCTAATTGCTAATTGCTAATTGCCAGTTTTCTCTGGGAATCACCTTTTGTGTCAGTTGATCAACTTGCGAAGTATACTATACCAGAACTAATCCCCAGTCCCCAATCCTTGGCGAATTTGCTCTAACAATTCTTTCATCGACACCGCAGCAGGTATGATGTGGGTCGCCACCTCCTGTACCAGTTCCACTAGCGCCGGAGTCAGAAACTCTGGCGTCGCTTCACTTTGTTTTATGTATTGACAATCCTCGCATTCTGAAGTATAATCCCATCCCTTTGTTCCCCGAAGCAGCACCAAGGTTG
This sequence comes from Microseira sp. BLCC-F43, assembly GCF_041929235.1. Taxonomy (NCBI): domain Bacteria; kingdom Bacillati; phylum Cyanobacteriota; class Cyanophyceae; order Aerosakkonematales; family Aerosakkonemataceae; genus Microseira; species Microseira sp. BLCC-F43. The sequence goes on along the minus strand of NZ_JBHFNP010000313.1, from coordinate 24,004 downwards.
GAGGTCTGGAGTCAAACTGTCTCAAAGCATGGAAAACCTTGATCGCTGCTGGATGGGGGGCTGACTGTTCCAACTCGATCAGCAGTAAGTCAACGCTGCGATGTTGAATTTGTCGCAAAACTTCATCCCAAGTGCGAGGGATCGCTGCTTTAAACCCAGCGGTTTGTAGGTACTGAATCAGGGCGTGCAACCACTCAATCCGCTTTTTACCCTGGTGATTGGGTGCATCCGCAGCAGGGAGAAGGGATGGTGCGGGAGCAACAGAGCAGTTTAAGTCAGGCAGCATCGAGATATTGACGACTAAAATATTCGGCTTCCAACTCATTCCGGCGGCGACTTGAATTGCCTGCAATACGGCAGAAGTTTCGCTTGGGGAACCGGGGGGTTCCAAACAAGGAAAGACCGACAAACCCTTGACTTGATTCGCTGCCAGAGCGAGCGCTCGATCGAGCGTCACCAAGGGCAGAATTGCTAAAGCTTGGTGCTGACTTAGCTTTTGTAGGTAGTTTAAAGGATCGGCAATTTCTCGCTCGAGCAAAACAACGCGGGGTTGCCAAATTCTCGCTAAAAGTTCCGCTTGCTCTAGGTCATCAGCTTCTAGGACTCGGTAATGATGGCGATGCAAAACCTGACTCAGATGGGTGTCCCCCGCTCCGGTGCCATCGCTCCGGGTTAGGTATAAAATTGTCAGCTTGGTGGCGGGAGGTTGCGGTTGATTTTCTGCCGTCGGGACTGTTGTCAATTGCTCCAAGCAGTTTCGCAGCGCCTCCAATTCTACCGGCAGGCTTAAAAAATCATCGGCTCGGTTGCTCAAAGCGTGTTTTTTTTCTACCATTGTTGCCGTCACGATTGCTGGAATGTGACGAGTTTGAGGATCGGATTTTAGTAGCGTTAGCAGATCCCACCCCGACAGCAGCGGCAGCACCGGATTGAGCAATATCGCCAGGGGCTGTAACGCCCTCGCCTTTGCCAACGCTTCGGTGCCAGATCGAGCGATCGCGACTCTATACCCCAAACTCGTCAGCTTTTGAGTCAAATCTTCGATAAACCGCGAAGTTCCCTCCACAATTAAAACCAATCGCGATCTGGTATCGGTGATGGCAAATTGCCTGGTTTTTCTCCCCTGCTCAAGAGTTCCCCTCCTCATCTGCTCCCCTGCTCCCCCTGGCGGGCAAGGAGGTAAAAGCAGGGTAAACTGACTGCCAGCGCCTTCAGAAGAAATAAAGCTGACATCGCCACCGTGCAGGTGCGCCAAGCGCTGGGTTAAAACCAGCCCCAAGCCGGTACCCTGGAACTGACGGGTGAGGGGGCTTTCCAATTGCTGAAATTTTTGAAAGATTAAGTGCTGCTTCTCTTCTGGGATGCCAATCCCGGTATCCCAAACACAAAAAGCAAAAAAGCCTTCCCAACGACTCACCCGCAGACCGATAGATCCTGTGGGGTCTGTAAATTTTAAGGCATTGGACAACAGGTGAACCAACATCTGGCGCAGGCGCAACTCGTCGGCGACAAAGCTATTTAAACCCGGTTCGATTTCTAGAGTAAAGCGAGGTTCTATCGCCTCGCTATCGCTTTCTTCCGAGTCTGAGTTATTTTGCATTGCATACACCTGTCGGGCTTGCTCGTAGGCGCGATCGCATACCGTTGGTATATCCACAGCAGTTAGCATCAGCTCGACTTGCCCGGTTTCGATCCGAGTCAGATCCAAAATATCGTTGACCACCGCCATCAGATGGCGTCCGCTTTGGTGAATCAATCTGGCATAGCGAATTTGGCGATCGTTTAGTTCTCCCAGCAACCGATCTTTGAGCAAGCTGGATAACCCCAAAACTGCGGTGAGGGGCGTTTTCAGTTCGTGACTGATACAAGCTAAAAATTCATCCTTGAGCCGATTTAGCTGCATTAAATCGGCATTTTTAGCTGCCAATTCCTTGGCGACTTGCTGCTGTTCGGTCACGTCCTGAGCCAGCACCAGCCACAGGTCGCTCCCTGGTAATGCGTGTCCCACATCCAGCAGCACATCCCTCGCGGTGGCACCTTGGGCGCTAGCTTGAATCTTAGCAAGGCGAAACGACGCCGAGTCGAGCAACGGTGCCTCTGCGATCGCCGTGACTCGTTTTACCTCCTGCTGCGATAAAATATTGCCCAGAGGAATTTTGACAAATTGCCAGACTCGATCCGCACCATTTTCCATCGGGCAGACACAAACGCAGCTATTTGGATCTGGGCCAATTTGACACAGGTTAGGCAAATTGGCTGCCTCTGTTGGTGGTAAAGTAGGCCAAAGCGAGACGCTCGCATCCCGATGCGGTTGAGCGCCAGCTGCTGGCGCTTGCCCTTTAACGTCTTTCCCTTTACTTTTTCCTTTTTTCTGGCTCAACGGGGTAGGATTGTCCTTGGTCAGGGTTGCCAACCTCAAAACCTCGCCATTCGATTCTTTTGGTGTTGACACCGGGCGCGGATTTGTTCTGCCTTGTAAAGATGGACCGTGGCTTCGTTTTGGGGAACTAGCAGCGCCCAGATGCGCTGCTTGGGTTGGTCTTGCTTCTAGGAGCGTAGCGGCTTCTTGTCTCAGCCAGTCCGGATCTTGCAAGGCGCTGAAGTGTCTTTGCCAAGCCAAATTTTGCTGAAGCACCATGCCGCCACTGGTTTGCAACATTACTGGTATTGGCAGTCGCTCTAAAAGTTGCAGCAGGGGATTGAGCGTAAGAGCAGCATCGAGGGAATTTTCCTCGACTTTGGCGGCGCTACCCCGTCGTGGCGGTTCCTCACGGGCTAATTCAGCTTGGGGATGAGCGAGCAAAAATTGCCACAGGCGCCCAGTATCGAGCAGTCCCAAAAACTTGCCGCTGCGGTCAACAATCGCCCAGTCAGGGCGCTCTTGGACGCGAGGCCAAAATTGCTGTAAAGTCAAATCGGCGCTTAAGGTTGCCACTGGCGCAATAATCGATAGACCCAGTGCGGATAGGGGTTCTTGGTAATTAGGATGAGAAACATTACTCTGTCGAGCTGCTCCTGCTTGCTGGGAGTCAGCAGTTTCTTGCCCCAGATCGGCCATCATATAAGGCAATAAACTGCTCAGGTGCAGCACCCCCTGCGGATATTCCTGTTCGGTTACCACTACCAAGCTGGCGCACCGATTTTGGCTGAAAATCTTTAACACGGTGGTTAAAGCAGTTTTCCCCAGGCAGGTGGGAACGGTCGTGATAAATTCTTTCAGACAGGGACTAGGCATAAGATTAATCATTCTCCTGGCTGACCAGATTTCTAACCTCAACGGGATCAGCCTTGCTCAGGCTATTGGGCGCTCCCAAACCATGCCCCATGCGGCTTTAGAGCCAGCTTGCATGAGTGGGTATACAGGAGTCAGCCATGCCACCATCGGTAGAAATTTTTTCGCCACCGAGTTACGCGGGAGCAAAATAGTGTCTGGCTTAATTATGAGCCTTGCCAGAGGCTTAGGCACTCTTAGCCATTACAATTAATTACAATTCAACAAATGTTAGCTTAAATGTTAAGCATTGTATTGTGCCTGGGACGGTATCACCCTACCCACCTGGGTATGCTGGTTTGTTTAGCAGATTCTTTTATTGTCTAAAGTTGTGGGATCGCGACTATCTATTTTCACCTACCTACGTTCTGAGCCGCTGGCTCAGTCGCTGTCTCACTTTTTGAGTAGCGATCGCTATGTGCTAACTCAAATCTACTCTCAGGAAGAGTTTTTGCGAAAAGCCGAGCCAGAAAATCAACTGCCCGATTGCCTGATTCTACAAGATGACCCACAGTTATTGCCCTTGCTTACCCAACTACACCAGCAAGGGACTCTCTTACCCCTGGTAATTTTAAAGGTCGAGCTAGATGCCAAAGACTCTAGTTTGAGTCCCACCCCAAACGCCACCCCTCTAGCAGCTAACTCAATCTCAGAAGATACCAACTTTTTTTATCAAAATGCTGCTGTTCGCATATCAATTACCCAACTCAGCGAAATTCCTCGCTACATCGACCAAGCCATTACTCTGTTTCTAGAGCTTTCGCCGAGGCTTTCCGATTCCTCTCCATCCTCCATGTCTGACGACACCATAGAAGTTAAAACCCAAACTTTTCTGCAAGAACAGCAGCACAGGCTGGCTGAAAAACTCCGGGAGCGGTTAGGATACTTAGGCGTGTACTATAAACGAAATCCCCAAAACTTTTTCCGCAATCTTTCATCGGAGCAGAAACAAGAGTTTCTCGAGCAACTCAAAGCAGACTACCGTGAGATTGTCCTGACTTACTTTTCTAAAGACGACCTTTTGAATCAAAAAATTGATGAGTTTGTCAATCAAGCCTTTTTTTGCGATATCGCAGTGACTCAAATTGTGGAAATTCATATGGAATTGATGGACGATCTCTCCAAACAACTCAAATTAGAAGGCCGCAGCGATGAAATCTTATTGGATTACCGACTGACCCTAATCGATGTGATTGCCCACCTCTGCGAAATGTACCGCCGTTCCATCCCCAGAGATTCTTAATAAAAGGTTCAGAGTTCAGGGGGCAGATTTCATAGCAATTCGCTTACAATAAACTATGAACATTCAATAATAGACCATGAAAAAATTTATGAGTCCACTCAAAAAGACATACGTTCTCAAACTATATGTCGCTGGCAATACGCCCAACTCGGTTAGAGCTTTAAAAACACTAAAAAATATTCTGGAAGAAGAATTTCAAGGGGTCTACGCACTGAAAGTGATTGATGTGCTAAAAAGTCCGCAACTTGCCGAGGAAGATAAAATTCTGGCAACGCCCACCCTGGCTAAAATATTGCCTCCTCCGGTTCGCAAAATCATTGGCGATCTGTCAGACCGGGAGAAAGTTTTGATAGGGTTAGATCTGCTTTATGAAGAACTGCGGGAAGAAGATGAAGGATTGGGTTTATAAACCCAAGCAGAACAACGGAGTTGACAAGTTTTGTGTTAGATGTAGTATATAACAGGTTGATTTAGCATCGGAAAGACCGCTTATAACTTTTAGTTCAAAAAATGAATCAAAAGAATCAGATTGGGCAGCAAAATGAATCGGTAAAGGTAGGTGTTGAGAAAATCCGCACCCTGATTGAGGGTTTCGACGATATCTCTCACGGAGGTTTGCCAGTTGGTAGAGCAACGTTGGTCAGCGGTACATCTGGAACGGGCAAAACATTATTAGCCGCGCAGTTCCTCTACAACGGCATTACGTATTTTGATGAACCAGGTGTTTTTGTCACATTTGAAGAATCACCGACAGATATTATCAAAAATGCTCATAGCTTTGGCTGGGATTTACAAAAATTAATCGAAGATGGCAAGCTATTTATTCTAGATGCATCCCCCGATCCAGAAGGGCAGGATGTAGTAGGCAATTTTGACCTATCTGCTTTGATCGAGCGCCTGCAATACGCGATTCGTAAATATAAAGCCAGACGAGTTTCCATCGACTCGGTAACGGCGGTGTTTCAGCAGTACGATGCAGCAAGCGTAGTGCGGCGGGAAATCTTTCGCCTGGTAGCACGCCTGAAGCAGGTAGGCGTTACCACGATTATGACCACCGAACGCGAGCAAGAATACGGCGCTGTAGCTCGATTTGGCGTGGAAGAATTTGTCTCGGATAATGTGGTCATTCTCCGCAACGTTTTAGAAGGAGAACGCCGCCGCCGCACGATTGAAATCCTCAAATTGCGCGGTACGACTCACATGAAAGGAGAATATCCTTTCACGATTACCAACGATGGCATTAACATTTTCCCCTTAGGAGCAATGCGATTGACACAACGCTCTTCCAATGCGAGGGTTTCTTCTGGCGTCAAAACCTTGGACGAAATGTGCGGCGGTGGTTTCTTCAAAGATTCGATTATTTTGGCGACGGGAGCGACGGGAACGGGCAAGACACTTTTGGTGAGCAAATTTATCCAAAATGCCTGCGACAAAAACGAGCGAGCGATTTTATTTGCTTATGAAGAATCCCGCGCTCAACTGTCGCGCAACGCCTATTCTTGGGGGATTGATTTTGAAGATTTTGAACAAAAAGGTTTGCTGAAAATTATCTGCGCCTATCCAGAATCCGCTGGATTAGAAGACCACTTGCAGATAATTAAAACAGAAATTGCGGCGTTTAAACCTTCCCGAATTGCGATTGACTCGCTGTCAGCGTTAGCGCGAGGGGTGAGCAACAATGCCTTCCGTCAGTTCGTGATTGGGGTGACGGGTTTTGCCAAACAAGAAGAAATTACCGGCTTTTTTACCAACACGACCGATCAGTTTATGGGGTCCCATTCGATTACGGATTCCCATATTTCTACAATTACAGACACGATTTTAATGCTGCAATACGTAGAAATTCGCGGCGAAATGTCGCGGGCGATTAACGTGTTTAAAATGCGGGGTTCGTGGCACGATAAAGGGATTAGGGAATATACCATCAGCGAACGCGGGGCAGAAATTAAGGATTCCTTCCGCAACTACGAACGAATTATTAGCGGTTCTCCCTCTCGGATTATAGTGGATGAGAAAACCCAGTTGTCGCGCATTGTTAAGGGAGTGCAGGGTAAGACAGTAGACGATGAAGAATAAGGACTAAAGTCCTGACTACAAACGATCGCGGAGGGATTTGAACCCCCGACACCCAGAACCGGAATCTGGTGCTAACCAGCCAATTGTTCAAGCTTTCAAGTGTTTGGTGACTTCCTTTCACCTCCTTTCGTCAAAATCATTCTTCCCTCTAAGAGGCTTCTAGAGGGTCGTAAGTCCATAAAAAACACAAGCAATCTGATAAATGTTTTCAGTTACTCTTTATTGCCTTATGCCAGAATCCAAAAATATCAGGGAGTTTATTTGCACAGATGAATAACCCTGGAATGACGATTTAAGTTTTTTCCAAAACATGATTGAATTGTTCAGTAATTTTTTTGTCATTCCTCATGCTCACATTCAAATTCCTATCTTGGCGGCATACGTTACACTTCCTAGTGCTTTATGTACTGTTGCTCCAATACTTTGGTTGGAGAAAGCGGCCGGAAGCGGGAAGTCAAATCTAATCAATGTGTTGCAATACATCAAGTAAAAGCACAAAATGCATCTGGGAGCTTTGCTAGTATTCGCAAGGAAATCGAAATGAATTCAGTTGATGAAAAAGGGGAGGAAAGGCACTTGGTTTTGTGTGTTGACAACCTGAATGAGTTTACAAGAAAAAATGAAAATCTCTATACACTTTTATGGTGCGGTTATCACAGAAAAGACTCAATCACGGCTGCTGTCCTTGGTGGTGAGAACATGGAGTTTAACACCCACAGATCTACGCAGAAACAAAGGTGATAGGTTAGTCGTGGGTAAGTTCTGTTAATAAAACCTGACACAGGTTATTAAGCGGGGCGGATGAGGCGTTCTCTGGCAAACTTGTATCAAGAATGTAGCCTGATGCGAATAAGCAGATGACCGATGACATCCAGCGCGGTAGCAGAGGACCAGCCCCAAGTTGGAATTTAGGGCGAACGAGAACAATAAGAGTACCGATTGCGATCGCCGATCGGCTGATGGAGATTGCCCGGAACGATGGATCGCGGCGAACCGATAGAAGCTAGTGTATTGTTCGCCAGGGAGGAATTGCAGGAGTTATCCAAAAGTCCCGCGAAGTCAAACAGCTTGCCTTCCGTCTAGACGGTTTATTCTTGCCAACAACCAGCGAACCGGAAAAACCTCTCTACCTAGTTGAAGTTCAGTTTCAGCCAGATCCAGACCTATACTACCGCAAGTTGCTAGTTATAAACTTTGGCGTTGCTAATTGCTAATTGCTAATTGCTAATATAGGATTTTTACCAATCTCGCCATTAGCCTCGTGACCACGGCAGAGCCTAGTAACGCCATTAGCCGCTCCCAGAGAGATAACTAGCAACTTGAGTTACTACCGCTTGTTTGGCGAACTTTTCGTCTACTTAAGGCAGTACAAGCCACCCCATCCTTGGCGGATGGTCGTCATCTATCCCAATCGTAGCGCCGAACGAGAACAGAATTTACATTTTGGTCAACTTCTAGCTTTGGAGCAGGTGAGACGAATATACTTGGATGAATTAGGGGCAGCAGCAGAAAACTCTCTAGGCGTGGGAGTTGTTAAGCTAGTTATTAGACGCTTAGTCGAGCAAGCGAAGCAACAAATAACCGATGAAGTTGTTCAGAATAACCTCATCAATTTAATTGAGACAATTATTGTCTACAAATTACCGCAAAAGAGCCGCCAGGAGATTGAAGCTATGTTTGGTTTAAGCGAACTCAAACAAACTAAAGTTTATCAGGAAGCTAAACAAGAAGGCTCAGAAGAAGGTAAACAAAGAAGGTGAGCGGCAAGCCAAGTTATAAGCCATAGCGCGACTGCTGCCAATGGGTTTAAGTTTGGAGCAAATTGCCCAAGCATTAGATTTGCCTCTGGAAGTAGTTCAGCAAACCGCTGAGCAAATTAGGAGCCAAACTATCTTATCTTCCCAACAGAATGTCGCTGCTTTTATTGTACTGTTAAACGAGCAGCTATCGCGCTTTTCTCCTGATGACTTGACTGAGTTATATCACCTAGTTGCTCCTCTACCAGATAATATCGAATACCTCTCGCAAGCACTCTCAGCTTGGTCTGAAAATCCCTCTGAAATTCTTGACGCAAAACGCCAACTTATCGAATCTTTTTCTCATAATTCATCAGAAGAATCACCCAACAAACAAACTCTGATAAATGCTATTGGGCAACCTTCTTCCTCTGGTGATTCCCAGTAATCCAACACTACCTCGTGAAAATCGTTAACTTGATCGCCCCAGAAACCGGGTTTCTGCAAGAAACCCGGTTTCTAATTATACCCTCGCCACTTCAGCAAACCGGATTTTGAGATAATCTTCTTCCATCTTCGCACCAGCAGGTTGCAGCGCTGCCAAAGCTTGGGGCAAAACTAAATTGCGGCGATGATTCCCAATCCTCACATTCAATTCATCCCCAGTTTTACTCAACTGAATTTGGTCTTTCGCAATTCCCGGCAAGTAAAGTTCCAAACTGTACTGATTTTTTTCTTGCACTACGCGGACAGTTGTTTCTTGGTAATAAACTTTACTAGGATCTTCATCCTTATAAAGCAATTCCTTCAACCGATCTAGTGCCGCCAAACCGCACATTTCTTCTGAAAATAAAGGAACTTCCTTCACCGGCAAAGGATGAAAGTTATCGTAAATTTCTTGACGATATTCCTTTTGATTCTCTTTCCACCGCTGGAAGAAGGGATCTTGCACCTCGTTCGGAATAATCCGATTAGCCACAACTAAATCTGTCGCAACATTATACAAACTCAAGTAAGCATGGGCGCGTAAAGATTCCTTGATTACCATTTTTTCTGGATTCGTCACCAAGCGCACCGAAGTTTGAGTATTATCGGTTAAAACTTTTTCCAATGCTTCTATTTGTTCGTAAAATTCGTAAGGCGCATCCATAACTTCTTTATCAGGCAAGGAAAAACCAGCTATTGGCCTAAAAATAGGTTCAACTAGCGGTCTAAGCGCCACAGAAATGCCTTGAAACGGCTTATAAAAACGCCGCATATACCAGCCACTAACTTCTGGTAAACTGAGCAATCGCAGCGCCGTACCTGTAGGAGCCGAGTCAATAATTAAAACATCATACTCGCCTTCATCGTAGTGGCGTTTCATGCGTACCAAGCCGAATATTTCATCCATCCCTGGTAAGATTGCCAATTCTTCCGCCTGAATGCCATCGAGTCCCCGCGCCTGCAAAACTTGGGTAATGTAGCGCTTAACCGCTCCCCAGTTTTGTTCTAATTCTATTAGGGCATCCAATTCCGCACCCCACAAGTTGGGACGAACCAGTCGCGCTTCGTGTCCCAGTTCCATGTCAAAACTGTCCGCCAGCGAATGAGCAGGATCGGTACTGAGAACGAGCGTTTTATAACCCAGTTCAGCGCAACGAAGTCCCGTAGCTGCTGCAACGGAGGTTTTTCCCACTCCCCCTTTCCCCGTCATCAGAATTAAACGCATGATTTCCCTGTCCTGCCTGAGAATTGTTTACATTACTTTACTTTATCGATTATTTGAGAGAAATAGGTGTTGTTTCAAAACATCGATACGCGAACAATCCCAATAATCGATGTGGGAGACAATCAAGTCATCTGCATTTAGTCGTAACTCGCTCCAGCCAGGAATAGAAATGCGGGGTTTCCAGGGTAGGGGAGTATTCCACGAGAGCGTCCAGCGAGTCAGAATCGTATCTCCGTCGCGGCGAATGTCGTGCAGATCGAGTTTTAGGTTCAAAAACCAAGTGCCGATAAACCCTATCATCTGCTTATACCGCTCAATACCCCGAAACTCGTTGAGGGGGTCTTTAAAAAACACATCTTCGGCATAAATGCTGTAAGTCTGGTCAACTGGAAATCTTTGATAGTCCTGTTTTAGAATTTCAATAATGTCCATTAATCTAGTACCTTTTTATTATTTTTTGCTAATTGCTAATGGCTAATAGCTAATCGAAAAAACAATTAGCAATTAGCAATTAGCAATTAGCAATTAGCAATTACCAATTAGCTCACTTCAGGCCAAAGACGTTCTAATTGATACCGCCATGCTGACATTGTTTCTTCGCGTCCGGCTGAACCTTGATTGATGTCGCCCATGAGTCCTTCTTCGTAGAAACGATCTACAGTTTGGAGTGTGGCTTCCAGGGTTTGTCCTTGCTGCTTAGCAGCCTTGATAATTTGACGGATACGACTTTCTACAAGCTGGTTGAAGAAGTCAGATATACCCCTTTGGTGCAACGACAAAAGTTGGGTTACGGCAGACTCGAAGTCAACAGAAGTCAGACTTTCGCAACTGTGTTGAAATACACCCCATAAAACTCCCTGATACAAAGCGTAGCGGGTTTCTAGGGTTGTGTCAAAGTTGGCCTCTAAAAGTTGTTCGAGGAAAGGTTGAGCTGCTTGTGCTGAAGTGATGGGAATTAAGAGTCGCAGCCAAGATTGGTCGTCTGAAAGTAATACTAACAGGCGCTTTGAAGGCGTGTCTACCTGCCAGGAGTTGGGAGCGTTCGCTTGCAAATCCGCTCCAAATAATTCCGCGAGCTTACTACCAATTTCTGCCGGTGTCATAAGTAGGTATTGTTTTTGATTTCAGGACTGACGCAAACACCAAAGTTTCTCTGAAAAATCGTCGCTTTGTCACCATAAATTTACCCAGAAACAAAGGTGATAGGTTCGTCGTCCAATAAGAAGCCCCCGACCTCTGCCGGGGGATAGAAATTTTAGATGGATTATTGGTTGACGGCTCGGTTTCCCAAATTTTGGGTTTTCACCAATCTCCTCCAATCCGAAATCTAAAATCTAAAATTAGGAGAACCATTCTTGAACGGCTTCTGCCTTAGTATTGGTATTCCGCGATGGAGTTTCGCGCTTAAAGTTCATGTGAATCGAACGGTTTTGCTCGCCATCCTTAGCAACTGCCACAATCGGGAAGTCAATTACACCATCCTGGAACGACAGCTGGAAGCGGAACGTGCCATCGGGATTCAGTTTAATTGGACGGCCACCAATCGTCACGGTAGCATCGGGTTCCGTCGCACCGTAAACAATCAGTTCAGCATCAGCAATCAGCCAGAACTGACGCGGCATCGCGTAGGAACTGAGCGCGTGAGAGCTGACTTCGTAGGAACTCACCGCGTAAGAACTGAGCGCGTAAGAACTTTCCGGCACCGAGTAGGAGCCAACTTCGTAGGAACTTACCGCGTAAGAACTGATCGGCACCGAGTAGGAGCCGACTTCGTAGGAACTTACTGCGTAAGAACTGACTGGTATGGCGTAGCTGCTGACAGCGTAAGAACTGACCGGCACTGAATAAGAGCCAACTTCGTAAGAACTGACGGCGTAAGAACTTACCGGCACTGAATAAGAGCCAACTTCGTAGGAACTCACCGCGTAAGAACTTACTGGTACCCCATAGCTGCTAACGCCGTAGGAACTGACTGCCGGGACGTAAGAACTAACGCCGTAGGAACTGACTGCTGGAACGTAAGAACTGACGGCGTAGGAACTTACTGCTGGAACGTAAGAACTAACGCCGTAGGAACTTACTGCTGGAACGTAAGAACTGACGGCGTAGGAACTTACTGCTGGAACGTAAGAACTAACACCGTAGGAACTTACTGCTGGAACGTAACTGCTAACTACCTCATAGGAGCTGACTGCCGGGACATAGCTGCTGACTGCGTAAGAACTGACCCCGTAGGAGCTAACTGCGGGGGCGTAAGAACTGACGCCGTAAGAACTGACCCCGTAGGAGCTAACTGCGGGGGCGTAAGAACTGACGCCGTAGGAACTGACCCCGTAGGAGCTAACTGCGGCGGCGTAAGAACTGACCCCGTAGGAACTGACTGCGGCGGCGTAAGAACTGACGCCGTAGGAACTGACCCCGTAGGAACTAACTGCGGCGGCGTAAGAACTGACGCCGTAGGAACTGACCCCGTAGGAACTTACGGCTGGAAAGTAAGAGCTAACAGCGTAGGAGCTGACTTCATAGGAACTTACAGCGTAAGAACTAACTTCGTAGGAACTTACGGCGTAGGAACTGACTCCCGATATAGAACCAGGGACTTGCTGCATGGAGCCGAACAGAGAACCGGCAATTCGTTGTGCTTCGGTGTCTGCGGCAGGGCCAAACATTTTGTCAATGGGACTTTGAACCACTGTTATCCGCTTGCTGGCGGGGTCTAGCTCCAGCAATGTTCGACCCCGCAGTTCTTCATCCCAAGAAACGGTGATGAATTGCTCTTCTACCCAGTCGGAGGGATAGAGCGGGGGAACGCGCACAGCTTCGGAACGAGCTAAAACGAGCCAGCGACCATCAGCAGTGCGGTAGCCAATATCGACTACGTAGTCGCGATCGCTCACTGGTACCGGCAGATACCATTCCCTTGCTAGCTCGTCGCAGGGATACTCCTGAATGCTATGGGGACTTTGGCTATCCAGGTTGATGTCGGTTACGTCGTACAACCGTAGGGCGATTTGTTGTCCCCCTGCTCGTCGCAGTTCTTCCTTGCAATCGTTCGGAATATCCCAATAAGCATAAGCCCATTGCGGATCGCGCGGCAGGAGAACTATCTGGCTTTCACCATAACCACCAGGTAACTCGGCTAGCTCTTCATCGACGGATGAGAGGTCTTCACCAAAGTTATCTTCTTGACCCACTTCAAATTTTGTTGCTTCCACGGCTTCTTGTACCTCCTGCGTATTAGATTGACTCGGTGAAATTCTGCTGCGTTGTACTTCCTGTATCGCTGCCAGTAGTTGCGACTTTCTCATCCTGCTGTATCTAGAAATACCACACTCACTGGCTACTCTACGTAGTTGCCGCAGGGTCATTTCTTCTAAAGGTGGGCGTTCTTTTGCCATAAATGCGTTCTCCAGTACTTTGAGTAACAGCTATGTCTTGCCTTTATGTTCCCAGTCAAAATATTGCTTTTCTCTCAACGCTACATTTTTGGATAGCTCTGCCCATTTTTTCTTGGAAGCGATGTGGCTATTTCCCGCTGCTACGTTTGAGCTGAACTCCAGCATTGAGCTTCTCTCTCAAGCGAGACTGCGTTCATTTGACACCAGCAACACTCCAAAGACACGTGGGCATTTGCTCTTGTGTGAGTTGCGATTTGTTAAGGATATGTTGCAGAAAAGTCCTCGATCAGGTCAAGAGGTGTGTGGGGCGATTATGAGTAGATCTACGCTTTTATAGGCAAATCGGGGATCGTTTTGTCATGATTTGTTAACAAACCCGCCAAAACCCTTGGCCAGAATATCAAGATTTCTTGACAAAGCAGCGAGGTCAAGAAACCCGGTTTTTTAGAAAAACCGGGTTTCTGTGTCAGTCAAACAAAAACAGCCAATGAGTCCTGGCACGATCGCAACTCTTAAGCTACTGGGAATCAGCGCCATCGGAAAACTTTTCCAACCTGAGATTTGCGCCCGTCGTATCCCGATCGGCACAAAGGCACTGCAACTGACAACTCCAATCGAAGCTTCGAGTCCAGATGCAATAAAATAAGGAAATTCAATCGATTTAGTCAAATAGCCCAAGATAAACGTCCACAGGCAAGGCACGATCAATAAATCGCGCCGGTTAAGCCACCAGCGATGCTCGCTATGGAACCGACCAAAATAACTGGCAACTAGAACGCCAAAAACATAGGGGCCAAAAAGGTTGTGAGCGATGCTGTAGAAGACTGCTACATTCAGGGAGTCGGACTCGATTAAATAAGGAGCGAGCGCTAACCCCACAAACCCGGTGTTTCCCAGCATCGCTGCCAAGATAAAACTACCCTCGCGCGATCGATTAAACCAGCTCTGATTGGGCTTTGGTAAAGCTGGACTCCGCAACACCTGCCAGCATAAGCAAGACAGTCCCAGTCCCAAGGTTAAGGCTACTAACGTCACCAAGGGCGCTAACCCCCAATTTCCAGAAAAGTTCGTCTGTCGAGCTAGTGCCAGAATTTCTATCGGTACCCCAACCCAAAAAAGCGCGCGCCCCAACCACCGAGGCAGGGAGTTTGGTATAAACCGAAACAACAGTATTCCTAAACCCGTCCAGAGAATTAGAGGGGTATAAATATCGAATAGAGTGTTAGTCATAGGTTACGAGTAGATGGTCATAAGTTGGCTTGCGATTCACGCGCACCATTTGGTTATAAATGAGACGAGGAAGACCCTCGAAAGCAAGGAAGGGAAGGAAGACAAGGGAGGTTCTTCCCTACCACCAACTACTGACGATCGCACCACTCGGACAGCTGATTGCTGACTACTGAGGAAAGGCTACTTTAAAACAGTCATATCCCGGATGAACCACCGACCGTTTTGGCGCACCAAGTCATACTGAACCCGCAGATTAGAATCGTAAGATTCTCTTTGCACTAATCGCTCGCCTCTGTAGTGTTTGGCAACTTCGCGTACCTGTGCTTCTACTTTGGCTTGATTTGCATCGCCCTGGGGGATCTGGATCGAATTGTTTTCAATCGTATGCTCGAACTCGCGATGCCAGTTGTTTCTCCTTGCCGTGCGAGCGATCGCTTCCCATCGCGCCAGCGCTGGGTTGACTAATATTTGAGCTAATCGCTCGATTTCGTGGTTCGACCCAAACGCTTCTTTTTTACGATCTAACCAGGTCTGAATCACTTGTTGGGCAACTTCTTCTGTGATTGGTCCCGGTGCAGTTAATCGATCTCTGGCAATTGCGGACGGTTCTAACAAGGATTTATCGAGGCTTACCTCTAACTGTTCTCGTTTAACGGGCGATCGCGCTTGTTGTAAGTTTCTGTTGAGCGCTCCGATGGCTTGGATCAACAAAAATAGCAGTACTCCGATGCCCAACACGCCACCCAAGAGCAATATCAGCCGCTTTTGTTTAGCTGCCTTTGAGGAATTGGCAGCCGGTGACACCAAGTTGCGCCAACCCCTTGACAAATTCTCCAGTTTCTGTTTTAGCCATCGATTCGTGCGGCCTCGCCGGCCGCGTCTGGTGGAAGACCCACCGGGTCGATGCTGCAACGCTGCTGTTGTGGCACCGCCTGGTGGCGTTGGTTGGCGTAAGGAAGCCCCTGGAGCGAAGGTAACCGATTCCCTGATGGGAGCGCCGACGCTAGAGGCTGGCATCCCTTCCCCAGGGTAAGTTTCCGTTTGATTGGCTGCCCCTATTGAACCATTTGCCACGCGCTCAGCCGTAGGCAGCGGTGTTGGAGGCATCGAAGCACCAGCTTTTCCTAACAAGGCGCTCAGAGTTGCTTCGCCGGATCCAGATAAGGGGGTCGAGGAGGTGCGGGGCAAGTCCGTCTTGATGTTTGCTCCGATTTGGGTACTCAAGCGGGATTCAATTAAAGCTTGAGTTCGCTGCATCTGAGATTTCAGACGTTCGATTGCTTCCCGTTCCGCTTGAGTGGTGGATGGGGATGCTGCTGGGGTGGATATCCGGTCAGTAGCGATCGCTTCCCACTGGTTAGTTGCTTCTGTGTCTTTTGGCAGCGATTCCAGCGCCGTCTGCACGCGATCGTCGGCGAAGTAATCTTTTAAAGAAACTTGTTGCTCTGCCAAGTCGCGGAAGTGAGGAAACACTTCTTCCTGCAACCAGCGTTCGCTATAAAGGCACAGTCCCGGCAACAAATCCGGTGCCCCTTGGGAATGTTCGCGAATAAAAGCTAAAGCCTCATATTCTCCCGACAACTCCAAAGCGCGAGATGCTTCGTCGGTTTGTCCCAAAAGCAGGGCGCAGATCGATTGCTCCAGATATACATCTTGGCGTTTCCCCAGACGCATTAGCAGTACCTTGGCGCGCCCGATTAGTTCTGGCTGTCGCTGGGTAAAACCGCGTGCCAAGAGGGCATACACTGCTAAATAAGTAGCTACTGCCGAAGGACGACGGGCTTCTTCTTCAAACAAAGCCTGCTGCTCGGCGCTGGTGAGATAGACGCGCAATTGCTGGATAAAACGGAGAAAGTTTTCCTTGTTTAACCCGGATTGATCGTTGCCTGCACCATCGATGCCGCCGCGTTCGACTAGCATTTCTTGTAACAGCAGCACACCTTTGCGTCGCTCTTGGGTTTCTTCCAATGGCAGTGCTAGCAATTCTAATATTCTGTAAGGACGTAGCTTATAGAGGTCCGATTGGATTTCGCCTCGGACGCCAGCAAATAAACCTTCGCGTAATAGCAATTCTTGACCGCCGTCTAGAGTTGCAGCGGCATCTTCATAACGGCGTTGCTGCCATTGCTCGCGCCCCAATTCTAAACAGGCTAGGGCGACGGTTAAAACCATGTCTGCTCTGGCAATTTTGGGTTCGCCAAACCTGCCGGTTTCGATTTCGGTTGAGGAACTGCTCAGATAGGAGCGACCTAAATGCAAGACCAGTTCGTATTCTCCCAATTCTTGCAGAATCAGCAAGGCTCCCAAAAACTCTTCGTCAGAAATATCGATACTGGGAGGTTCGGGGTAAGCATTTGGTTCCACCGATGCCGCCGCAGCAGTTGTGGGCGACTCGGTTCGTTGTGGGGAATCACTCGCGTAGGTTTTGGTGAAGAAACTGGCATCGTAGGCGCTACGCTGTTCTGGATCGCTAAGAACCCCATAGGCTTCGTCGAGCAGTTGTTTGCGAGCAAGAATAGCAATTTCTGAGTATTCGCGTCGCGGCAGTTGTTGGACGCGATCGCGATATGCTTGCTGCAACTGTTCTGTACTTGCCTGAATCGGTAGACCCAGAATTCGATAATAGTCAAGTGGTATACGCACAGCCCACTTCCCTAACGGCGAACGACTGAATTAGCTTATGGTATCATTGACACTCCCAAGACCAAAGTCAAGGGAATTTTTTTAACGCTCTCCCGCTCTTGCCCACACTTGGAACCAAAGCAAGGGTTGAAGATCGGATCGCACGCCTATTGTAGCTAGTCCTAACTCTTCCCTTAAATTGGAGCGGAATATTACTACAAAATACACCAGGCTGCCGTTGGGGCCCGATACTGGAAACAGATTTGACTTTGAGTCTTGCCGAAAGGATACAACAGATCGATGGTTAAAGAACGAACCCTCCCAGTCTTTCCAGCTGCTTCCGCACAAATTACTAAGGAAGAAGGACTGAAAGTTTACGAAGACATGGTTTTGGGGCGCTTGTTTGAGGATAAGTGCGCCGAAATGTACTATCGGGGCAAAATGTTCGGTTTTGTCCACCTCTATAACGGTCAAGAAGCCGTATCTTCTGGCGTCATCAAGGCAATGCGCCCGGATGAGGATTACGTTTGCAGCACCTACCGCGACCACGTCCACGCTTTGAGTGCTGGCGTACCGGCGCGGGAAGTGATGGCAGAATTATTTGGCAAGGCGACTGGTTGTTCTAAAGGTCGCGGCGGTTCGATGCACATGTTTTCTTCCCCCCATCGTCTGCTAGGGGGCTATGCGTTTGTTGCCGAGGGCATTCCCGTGGCGACGGGGGCGGCGTTTCAATCGAAATACCGCAAAGAAACGATGGGCGACGCCAGTGCTGACCAAGTAACGGCTTGCTTTTTTGGTGATGGCGCTTGCAATAACGGTCAGTTTTTCGAGTGCTTGAATATGGCGGCGCTGTGGAAGTTGCCGATTCTGTACGTGGTAGAAAATAATAAGTGGGCGATTGGCATGGCTCACGAACGCGCTACCAGCGATCCGGAAATTTACAAGAAAGCCCATGCCTTCGGGATGGCAGGGGTCGAGGTAGATGGGATGGACGCGTTGGCTGTATATACGGTGGCGAAAGAAGCGATCGCTCGCGCCCGTGCCGGTGAAGGACCTACCCTAATAGAAGCCCTCACCTACCGCTTCCGGGGTCACTCCCTCGCCGATCCAGATGAACTTCGCTCTAAAGAAGAAAAGGAATTCTGGTTTACCCGCGATCCAATTAAAAAGTTCGCCGCCTACCTCACCGAGCAAAATTTAGCCACTGCTGAAGAACTCAAGGACATCGACCGCAAAATTCAAGCAGTTGTAGACGATGCAGTTCAATTCGCTGAATCTAGCCCCGAACCCGACCCCAGCGAATTGTATCGCTTTGTGTTTGCCGAAGACGAGTAATGGTAATTGCTAATTGCTAATTGCTAATTGCTAATTGCTAATTGCTTAAAATCTTAGCCATTACCGTCGTTCCCACGGCTTATGCCTGGGAACTCCATTAGCCATTAGCCATTAGCCATTAGCCATTAGCCATTACCTAAAAGTACGAGTTATTTGCTCTAATTTGGCTACTTCATCGCC
This sequence comes from Microseira sp. BLCC-F43, assembly GCF_041929235.1. Taxonomy (NCBI): domain Bacteria; kingdom Bacillati; phylum Cyanobacteriota; class Cyanophyceae; order Aerosakkonematales; family Aerosakkonemataceae; genus Microseira; species Microseira sp. BLCC-F43. The sequence goes on along the minus strand of NZ_JBHFNP010000313.1, from coordinate 5,202 downwards.
TTGCAGTGAAAAGCCCAATGCTCCAGCATTCTGCTTGGCTTGTTCGGCTGTTTTTGCCCCTGGAATGGGAATGACGTTGCCTTGAGCAATTAACCAATTCAGCGCAACTTGAGCCTCTGTGCGATCGTATTTATCTCCCAGTTCACGCAGTAATGATATTACGGGCGCGATTTTTTCTAACCCTTTGCGGCTGAAACGAGAATCAAACCGCCTCGCCCCCGTCGGTTCTTTAAAGTTTTCTAACGAATACTTGCCAGTAAGCAATCCTTGTGCTAAAGGGCTATAAGCCAGAATGGTAACGCCGAGTTCGCGGGCCGTATCCACAATGCCTTGGGTTTCCACCTGCCGCGATAGCAAGGAATACCGCACCTGATTCGTCGCCAAGCGTACCCCCCTTGCCGCGAGAAGTTTGTGTGCTTCTCTCATTTGGTCGGCAGAATAGTTGCTGACGCCAACGGCGGCTATTCTTCCCCGCTGCACTTCGTCTGCCAGGGCATTCATCAGCGTTTCTTGACTCATGAAAAACGTAAAAGGCCAATGCACCTGATAAAGCGCGACTTGCTCTACTTGCAGGCGCTTTAAACTGGCTGTGAGGGCATCTGCAACCGATTGTCCGGTAAAGCGCCACGGCATCGGGCCGTATTTGGTGGCAATGATGACGGGAAGATCGATCTGTTTGATGAACTGTCCCAGGAATTCCTCTGATAATCCCGTGCCGTATACTTCGGCGGTGTCGAAGAAATTCACTCCCCCATTCAAGGATGCTTCAAACGCTTCCCGCAACTGCACTGGGCCGTAGTCACTGCCATAATTCCAAAACAGCTTGTCTCCCCATGCCCAAGTGCCGACGCACAGGGGCGTGACCACCGGGCCATCTTGACCTAAAGTAATAGTCTGCACGCTGGTTGACCCTTTGTTTACAAAAATTCATATTCTTTTAGTGTATCGTCGCTCCCCAGGTGCTGGTGAGAGGGAGGGAGACGTAACCACGACAGCGGTTTGTGTTAAAGATTAGTTAGTTCCATCGAAAGTCGGACATAAAATAGTCGATCTCTGAAAAGAAAATGGCAACGGGTGGTATTTCAAAACATCAACAAGAGTCGGCAAGTCAGCCAATGCCTAAAATCAAACTGCTGACGATGTTCCGATTAGGTTTATTTCAGATGGGGTTAGGTATCCTGGCAGTTTTAACCCTGGGGGTACTCAACCGCGTCATGATTGCAGAATTGGCAATTCCAGCGACGGTAACCGGGGCTACGCTAGCAATTTCTCAGTTTGTTGCGCCAGCAAGAATTTGGTTTGGACAGATGTCTGATGCCAAACCGCTGTTGGGTCATCACCGCACGGGTTATATCTGGATTGGTGCTGCTTTATTTACGTTTATCTTATCGGCAGCGCTACAAATTATCTGGAAATTGGGTAATGCGGTGCAAGCGGCAGGCGGTTGGAGTTGGACAGAGCAAACTTATGGCTGGACGGCGCTGGCGGCGTTAATTTTTGCGCTGTACGGGTTGGCTGTAAGTGCTAGTTCGACAACTTTTATGGCTTTGTTGGTAGATGTTTCCGATGAAGATAATCGCGGTAAATTAATCGGAATTGTCTGGACAATGCTGACAGGTGGAATTGTCATCGGTGGCATTACCAGCAAAATTTTGTTGATGCCATTAGAGAGTCCGAATCCTTCGTTTGAGACATTAAATGCGTCGATTAATTGGCTGTTTCTCATTGTGCCAATCGTTGTTTTGGGACTGGCGCTGCTGGCTACTTTCGGCGTAGAAAAGAAATATTCCCGCTATACTTCTCGCTCGGCTATGGTGAAGCGGGAAGATAAAATTACGTTGGGAACAGCGTTGAAAATTTTAACGGCGAGTCGTCAAACCGGGATATTTTTTACATTTATGTTGGTGATGACGACAAGCTTGTTTCTGCAAGAGGCGGTTTTAGAACCTTATGGCGGACAAGTGTTTGGTTTGTCAGTGGGTCAAAGTTCCCAATTGAATTCTTTTTGGGGAATTGGCATGTTGCTGAGTTTGAGTGCAACGGGATTTTTCATTATTCCCCGTTTGGGTAAGCGCAGAACAACTGGATTGGGTTGTTTGGCTTGTGCGGTTTGCTTTATCTTGATTATTTTGGCAGGGTTTAGCGCTAATGTGAAGTTATTCCAGGCAACTTTAGTGTTGTTCGGTTTATCTGCTGGAATTGCTACGACGGGGGCGCTGAGTTTGATGTTAGATTTAACCGCAGCAGAAACCGCAGGGACGTTTGTGGGTGCTTGGGGATTGGCGCAAGCGATCGCGCGCGGCTCCGCAGTAGTAATCGGTGGTGCTATCCTCGATGTGGGGAAAGCTATTTTTACCGTTCCGGTGCTATCATACGGCTTGGTGTTTGCGACGCAAGCAGCAGGAATGGTAGCAGCGATATGGTTTTTGGGACGAGTCAACGTGAAAGAATTCCGCGATAATGCTAAGCAAGCACTCGCCACCATCATGGAAGGCGATTTAGACTGATTGGTAATGGGTAATTGATAATTGGTAATTGGTAATTGCTAATTGCTAATTGCAGATTTAAGATGAAAATTCAAAAAAATCTCAGATTACCCATTACCCATTACCCATTACCCATTACCTCAAATGACTGATTTTTGGACTGATATTTTAACCTTTGCCCAAACGACAACTGCTAGAGTTGGTGACTATCTACTTACCCAGTTTGGACAAGTGCAAGCTTCTCGCAAGCCTGATGGTAGCTTGGTAACTCAAGCAGATCAATGGGCGGATAAAGAACTTCGAGAAGCAATAGCTGCCACTTTTCCCAGTCACGGTGTTTTAACTGAAGAAACCGAACATGTTTTCCATGGGTCCCAATGGTGTTGGGTTATCGATCCTTTGGATGGTACAACCAACTTTACCCGGGGAATTCCCGTCTGGGGAATTTCACTAGGATTGCTGTATAAAGGAACACCTGTATTTGGTTACGTCCATTTCCCCCCACTCGGTCAATCCTTCCACGGCTTCTATCAAGAATTACCAATTACCGATTACCCATTACCCAAGACTGGTGCTTTTTTAAACAACCGTCCCATTCACACTAGCCCTGACGCGCCTAGTCAAAATCACGTTTTCAGCTTGTGTGCGAGAAGTACAGATGTGATGAAACAGCCTTTCCCGTGTAAAATTCGGATGCTGGGAGTTGCTAGTTATAACTTTCTCGCTGTTGCGTCTGGTGCGGCTTTAGGTGCTGTTGAAGCTACGCCTAAAATTTGGGATCTTGCCGCAGTTTGGGTGATTCTTCAAGCAGCAGGGGGTGCTTGGGTATCGTTAAGTAAGGAACCAATTTTCCCGTTGCAAGCGCTTAAGAATTATGCTAGTTGTTCTTTGCCCACTTTAGTTGCTAGCCGCGCTGAATTAGTGCCAGAATTTAAACCATTTGTGGAATTTTTGGGGAATGGGTAATAGGTAATGGCGTTACTAGGATCTGCCGTGGTCACGAGGGTAATGGGTAATTTTAGATTTTAGATGAAATTAGCAATTAGCAATTAGCAATTAGCAATTAGCAATTACCAATTACCAACAAATCTAAACCTGTTATAATTTCACTTTGTTGTACGCATCGGCGAGGGAAATTTGAAAGGGAACGGAAGTGAAAGAAATTGATTCATCTTCGGTATCGTATTCGCGGAATGACCATTGTTTATTGCCGGTCTTATAATACTGTTCTACATAGATTTTGGTTTGGTCAATCAGCAAGTATTCTGCAAAAGTCGGTAGGGTGCGGTAAGCTTGAAATTTTCCACTTTGGTCATACCCTTTGGTTGAATCTGACAAAACTTCTACAATTACCTTGGGATTGGTAATTGTATCGGTGCGGTCGCTAACATACTCCGGTTCTCCCACGACTACCATGACATCGGGATAAGTGTAGATGCGTCTAGTGGCTATCCAGAGACGAACATCGCTCATAAACACTCGGTAATCGAGTTTTTTGAAGGCAAAATTTAGCGCGGCATAGAAATTGCCAGCTATCTGATTATGATTGATAGATCCGCCTGCCATAGGAATTATTTCACCGTCGATGTATTCGCTTTTGTAGTCGGCGACTTCCTCTAGTGCTAGATATTCTTCAAGAGAGTAGTAGCGCTGTTCGGTAACTTGCATAAAAACTTTCTCCTGTGGCGTTATTGGTAAGTAAACCAAAAGAAATCGGCAGCGGGGGTATTATTTCTGGGTGGCGTATCTTCGGCTGGATTTAATAGAATTGTACGCTGAACAATCCCATCTACGCGACGGGCGACGCGGTTGGGAATTCCGTATCCGTAGGCGACGTGACCTTTACCAGCTAATACTACAACTTGATAATCTGGGTTGGCTTGTAAAAATCGGACGATACTATCTGCCATTGTTTCATCCCAGACGACTTGAGCTTGAAAAAATCGCTCAAAACCACTACTGTTGCCCTTACCTTTATGGCTTTGTTCGTAAATTTCTTGCATCACCTCGCGATAGGCGGGGTCATCTGTGCGAATTTCCGAGATGGGTGGAATATATCGTCGTTCTTCGCGGGATAATCTTTGTAAGCCGCGACGGGCAACTTGGCGGACTATTTCTGTGGATGCATTTAAGGCGACTACTGGGAGTCGATTGGCTTTGGCAAAGCGGAGGAAGGGGGCATAATATTCCCAAGGGAAACCCCAGCGTTCATCGAACTCGGTGCGATCGCGCAAATCTTGTTCGTTAATATTGTCTGCTAAATAGCGATCGATGTATGACTGATAGGGGCGCTGGAACATTTCCATTGCGATTGCAATGCGCGGATTGCGTTGGTGCAGCGCTTGTATAATCTGTAACTGCGCGGCGTGATCTTGCGGTTTATCGTGAGTTTCCCCCAGGTAGATAACTTTTGCCTTTGTCAGTTCCTCGAATAGTGCTGGGGAGGGGTAAGCTTGTTGTTGGACGGGACTAAATACCCTTTGAGCATAAGCTATCGGGGTGCTAACTAGGATTAGACCCAAGGACAAAGCGCAGAATTGGACGAGTTTGCGTGTTTTCATACATATATTTTGTACTGCTTCCCATAAATAAGAGGATGGGGAGAATCAAAGACAGGGGGACAAAGAGAGTCAGAGGAAAAACTCCCCGCGTCCCCTTGTCTCAGAGGATGGGGAGAATCAAAGACAGGGGGACAAAGAGAGTCAGAGGAAAAACT